>JBAZPA010000035.1:0-9602 GCA_041648435.1 archaeon | reverse complement strand
CGAAGGGAAAGCCGAGCGCTGTGCTTGGAAGCATGCAGGGCAAGAACCTTGACTACATAAACGAGTTCAGGAAAAAAACGGGAATGAATCCGCTTGACTTCTTTTTGCGCTCCTTCAAAAAGGAATTTTCCGGAAAAGGGGAAACTCTCGCGATAAACCCCAAATTTCATTATTACAAAAGGTATCTTCAAGACGTTGTGGTCGCAAACTCGATGCTTCAAAGGAAAAAACTGACCGAAGCGGAACGCGAAGCCGTTTCGTGGAGCAAGTACGAGGACCTAAAACCGCTAATCGACTCCGCAACATTGGATAATGCCATAAAAAAGGTTTCAGCGGAAAAAAGGCGCATTGTCACGGACGGAACCGGAATGCACAAGGCCGCGCTCAAGAAGGCGGGCTTCGTGAAAAGCAGGAGCAGGTACTGGCGCCTGCGCAAATGAATTTCATCCCAGCAGAAGCATTGCCGCCATCATCCCTATTCCAAGGCAGAACAAAGCGAATTGCAGTGCGGACCTCGAGGGCCTGACTTCCTTGTGCATTTCGGGAAAAAGGTCAGCGCTCGCAATGTAAATGAATCCGCCCGCAGCCAATGGAACTAGAAATAATTCCGCGTTTGCAATGTACGCGCCAAGCGCGAGCGCGAGAATTGTTCCCGCAACAGCGGTAAGCGCAGTAAGGAAATTGTAGAACAGCGCTTTTCTTGGAGAAAGCCCGGCGTGCAACAGTATTCCGAAGTCCCCGATTTCCTGCGGAATCTCGTGCAATACCACTGCAATCGTGGTCGCGATTCCCGCAGGAATTCCCGCGAGGTAGCTCGCGCCTATCGTGAGGCCGTCAATGAAGTTGTGCACTCCGTCCCCGACAAGGTTCATTGCCGCTAAATGGTGGTGGTGGCCTCTCTCCTCCGGCAAATGGCAATGGCGCCAGTGCACGAATTTTTCCACAATGAAGGCGAGCGCGATTCCAAGCAACACGGCAAGCGAAACCGGAAGGCCGAAGCCCTGCCTTGAAACAGCTTCGGGTAACAGGTGAATGAAAGCGTCGCCGAGCAAGGCACCCGCGGAAAAGCTTACGAGGTAAAGCGTTATTCTCCGCACGTTTTCCACGCGGACTGAAAGCGTTATGATTCCTATGAGGGAAACGAGACTCACTATTATGACGCTTGCAAGCGCGTAAAGCCATTCGATTGCCATCAAAAGCCCCTAAAAAAACAAAGTGGAGCAATATCCTTTTATTCTTCGCATCCGATTTAGTTTTTTGGCGCTGCAACCAAACTGGCGGGAATTGAATTGGATTACCCGAGCATCGTAAAGCCCCCGCAAAGCGAATCCCTCAAATCGGGCAAAGTGGTTTTCGGAGCGGGGGAAAGCGTGGGCTGGCATGTTACCGAAAAAAAGGAGGAATTGCTCGTGGTAATCAGGGGCAATGCAACCGTGCTAGTGGAAAGCGGGAGAAGCGGAGTGCAGGCGGGAAAAGCGTTCTTCATTCCCGAAGGAAAAAAGCACAACGTGCTTAATGAGGGAAAAGGGGAACTCGAATATTATTATGTTACCGCGGCAACGGAATGGCCCGGGTGGCTCGTAAAAATTGAGGGGTCCAGAACATTCCCGTTGATTGCCATCCAAAAATCGTTTGCGCCGTTGTGCTTTGCAATTTCCTGCAATGTCAGTGTAATTTCAACGGTTTGGGAGTTTGTGTCCCGCAAAATCCCCGAATTATTGTCCACTGCGCTGTTAGGGCCCGATGGATTCGGGCTTAATACGCTGTATCGGGGGTCTACCGTGAAAAAATAGCCTGAAAAAAGCAAGACTATTGAAAGCAGAAAAATCGAAATCAGCAGGTTTTTCAAAAAAAAGCACCTTACAAGGATTACTTTAAACATTTTTAAATAACGTTCAGGCAACTAAAGCATACTCCTTTCCAACTCAGCCTTAGTCCTGTTGAGGAGGAATTTCCCGCTTTTCTCGGGCAGGACTTTTTTGTGCCGGATTCCCGCAAGGAAATCCTCGATGAAGGCTATGGGTTTTTCGGTTGTCATCCAGCTTTTTTGGTCAAACATTTCAAGGTTGACCGGAGCGGAATAGCCGCGCAAGGTCATCTCGCAGCGGAAATTGAAATAACTTTCAAAGTAGGACATCACGAGCTCGCGCACGCTTCTGTAAACCGGATTCCTGAAGCGCAGGCCCATGAACTTCGACTGCGCGATTGAACCCCACAGGCCGTTGATTTTATAGACCGCGAGAACGTGATCCTCGTCAAGCACGGATTCAAGGTCAACCAACAGGGGTTTGCGGCCGTGGAAACGCAATGCGGAAGCCGCGAACACTGCGCCCTCGAGGCAGTCCGCCTTCCTGTGCTTCATGACGAAGCGCGGGGAATAATAATGCGAATCCAAGTCGTACTTCACTTCCCTGTCGAGGAAGCGCTGGATTTTTGCAGGGGAATCGAGGCGCCCCAAAAGCCGCGCCTCTTTCTTCGTGAAGCCGAAATCCGCTTTCATTGTTTTATATTCAATTCAAAGCAAATTTAAATCCGCGCGGCTTGCGTGTTTTTTGACCAAACGATACGCTTTTTTAGTCCTAAAGCCAAATTTTTTCCAGTAAAAATCGACTGGCAGGCCAGTCCATAATCATTGAGGGAAGCATTGTGACAAGGAAAAGCAAGGAAAAGAAACGCAAGGTAATAAAGGAGCTCATGAAGGCACCGGTGACGGGCGTCAAGTTTTCGCGCGGAAGGATTTCCTTCGGGTTCTTCGGGCACAAAATCAGGGACAAAATATTATTGAAAAAAGAGGAACACGTCGCGGATTGGAGCAGGAAGCGCAGGGAGGTTTTCGTTGACAAGGGGTTCGGGAAAAAGGAAATGGAAAATTCCTTCAGTGCGCTGGCTCTCCATGAGGCAGTGGAAAAATTCTGCGCGGAAAAATTCCATTTGAACGTGGACGAAGAAGCGCACTCAATTGCAAGGAAAAAGGAAAAAGAATTCGTGAAGAAAAGCGGGGGAAACTGGCGCAGCCACGAGCTCATCGTTTACTGGGACTGGCACAAGCAGGGCGAACACTGAATGCAAGAAAAAAGAAAAATGGAATTCGGGAAGGTAGTGCTTGGAAAAGGGCTTTTTTACTGGACGTGAAGGGACCTGCCTTTCATGCCCTACGGCTGGCTCGAGGAAAAAGACCTGAAGGCGCTGCCAAAGCCATTCTTCATGGAAGAAATAAGCCCCGACTGCAAAATAGGGTTTGAGTCGAAAGGGGATGACGCGGCCGCAAACGTGATAAAGCTCCCCGAAAGTTTTGACAAACTCGGGCTTAGCCCGGACATGAGAAAGGACCTCAAGAGAATTGAAAAAAAGAATTACGGCGCAAGAATCGTGTTAAACGAGGAAAACGCATTGGAAAAAAGCAAGCGCTGGTTCCTTGAATTGTGGAACGAGGAAAAAGGGGACTTTGAAAGGCGCCTTTCCTTGTGGAAGAAAAAGGCATACACTTTGAGCCTTTACGCGGAAAACGAGTTGCTCGGATGACAAAGGGGCTTGCGGAAAGGCTCAAAATAAAAGAGTTTGTTGAAATGAAGGCCAAGTGAGCAAAAGGTCTAATGCGCCGGCAACCAATGTTTTTCAGGCGATGACGGGGTTAACAACGGAAAAAGCGACTGTGTTAACACCGTCTGAAAATAACTACGAAGGGGTTTTGTCCGAAAGTTTGGACAAATAGTTAGGCTGAGAAATTCCATTATTCTTATCAGCCTAACCACAACACGGAAAAGTTAGGCTGATGGTTTTAAATATTATTATCAGCCTAACTATTAGCATGGCACTCAGGATAAAGACTATAAAAGGCAAAAAATACCATTACCTTGATTTAAGCTATTTTATTGCAAATAAAGCAAAAACGTATAGCAAATACATTGGAACAAAAAAGCCATCAAAAAATGAGTTGGCAAAAATTGAACAAGCTTTCAAAATTGAGATAGTTTCAAAACTTTCAGAAAAAAAGTATTCCACTGAATTCATCTCCAAAGATGACTTGATAAAATCGCTTCTTTTCAAGGATGCGTTTAACAAGAAATTTTCCTCGCTTTCCAGCGTTCAGAAACGAAAGCACGAAATTGACAGCACAATCCTATTCACACTGACCACATTGACAACCGAAGATGCTGATGTCAGCCTGAGCGATGTGCGAAATGCGTTTGAAAAGGAAAACCGGTTGAGCATGCGGGAACAAATAAGCAAGAACATGCTCAAAGCGGTTGAATCAATAAAAGAAAAACGTAAGCTGGACAAAAAATACCTGTTGGAATTGCATAAAACGATAATGGCGAGCTTTGAAGGGAAAAATCCCGGAAAAATTAGGGCGGGGCAGGTTTACCTGCAGAAAAGGGACGAAAAGAATCCGCTGGGGGCGGAAATCGGCTACAGGCCACCGCACTACAGCAAGGTTGACGAATTGCTCGGCGGATTTGTCAAGTGGTACAATTCAACGCCGCTGAATCCGATTGAAAAGGCGGCGCAGGCGCATTACGGGCTTTACAAAATCCACCCCTTCCTTGACGGCAACAAGAGAATCTGCAGGCTGGTACTGAACAAAACCCTGCTGGATGAAGGCTTTCCATTGCTCAACATTTCGGCAAAAAAAGAGCCATATTTCCAATCCTTAATTGATTCCGTTGAAAAAGGCCTGCCGAAAAAGCTCGCGGAATTCACGCTGAAGGAATACTTCAGGCAGATAAAGGAATTCTTGAAGGCAAAAAGCTGAACCAAACCCGTTTTGATTCCATTTTGCATTCAAAGAGCCTTCCAACAAGCGGGCAAACAAAGCTTTAATTTGTATTAGGACAATGTTTTTCCGGCGATGATGAGGTTAACACCTGCTGACCTTCGGGGATGAGGAGTTGACTCAACTCTGAGCCGATTATTTTTGAGGCGGAAACCAATGGCTGTATCATTGAATTTCGGGAAATCCGACAAGGAAAGGATAAGTGAATTCATGGCTGGTTTTCCCGCGGCGAAAACCACGGCGCCATTCGAGGAAATGCGCTGCGTTATCGGCCAAAGCACTGTCACTTTGTATCACACAGGAAAAATCACGGTGCAGGGGAACGACTCGGAAAAGGTGAAGGAAAAAATCCTCGGCGCGCTGAAGGAGGATTCGGAGGAAGCGATGATCGGCATTGACGAAACGGGGCGCGGGGAATCATTCGGTCCTTTCGTGGTAGCGTTCGTCCTCGGAAGGAAAAGCGATTTGCGCGAATTGAGGGACAGCAAGAAGACCTCGCGGGAGTCGCTTGAAGAAAAATACGGAATCGTTTCTGAAAAATCCCTTCTGCACGGCGCGGTTTCGTTCGGCGCGGAGCAGGTGGATTCACTGCGCAACCAAGGAATAACAATGAACCAAATCGAGGAAAGGGCGATTGACTCGATGCTTGACTTTGTTTGCGGAATTGAGCCCAAGGCGAGAATCGTTGTGGACGGAAGCAGAATGAATCTGAAGCGCAAAAACGTGGAGTTTTTGCCGAAGGCGGACGACTTGGAGCCGGTTGTCGGCGCCGCGAGCATTGCCGCGAAATGGCTGCGCGAGAAAAGCGCGGACAAGGGAAAAAGGAAGACGTGGAACACGGGGGAAAAGCAATGAAGCCGGGGATTCCGAAAAAGGGCACTTACCTGAATAAAGGGGTAAAGAGCGCGCACAACAGGCTGAAAAGCGTTCTTGGAAGAGCTGGAGAAAGGGAAAAAGCGAGGTTTGATATAAATAGTTCAGTGGCAGACGACAGGGGAAACGGCTATAGAATGGACAGGGAACTGAAAAAGTACCGTTTCTTCACTAGCGACTACACCCTACATCAGGAAGAAGACAAAAAAAATCACGAAAAAATACGAAGCGAAATCAGGGAACTTTTCAGGAAAAAGAAAAACATCGAAGTCCTCGACATAGGCGCGGGCAAAGGAAGGCTCCTTGCGGAAATAAAAGGCAGTTTCCCGAAAAACGCGAGAACCACGGCTATTTCCATGAGCCCGCCGGAGGAGCTTAAAGCAAGGAAAAAATTGGGGCTGGTTGACGAAGTAATCCGTGTTTCCGCGGAAAGCTGGCTCCCAAAAAGGCATTACGACCTGATAACCTCGTATTACGGCGGAATCTATTACAGCCCGCACCCAGAAATCGCGATTTCAAAGGCAATAAACGCGCTGAACAGGAACGGCGTGGCGCTCATCGGGCCGAACGAAACAAAGAAATCCCCGCACACGCACATTGACAAACTTTACTTGTTCGAACAAATCAGAAAAAGCGGGCGATTCGAAGTGACAGTCCTCGCGAACGGCATAAGGATAAAAAAGGTGAAATGATGACGCCGAAAACCGCGAAAAGGATTTTCTTGAACAAAGGAATCCGATGCGCGCACGAAGCCCTGAGGGAAATTCTTGGAAACGGCAACTCGAGGGGAATATTCAGCAGAATAATCACGGAGAGGCGGGGCGCGGAAAAGAAAGAGCTTTACGTGAAGGGGCGGGGAATAGAAGACTACAAGATCGGGAGCGCGAACTGGGGCAAAAAAATGGAAATAGACCCATTGGAGCTGGCGAAAGCCATGCTCAGGAGGAAGAGCGGAATAAGAATACTCGATGTAGGGGCATATGATGGAACATTTCTCAAGGAAATGAAATCCAACAAAGAGGTCGGGGGAAAGATAAAAACAACAGCCCTTGTCCTGCACGAAACCGAAGCGCTGAAGAAGAGGCGTGAAAGCGGGCTCGTGGACAGGACAATAACCGCTTCAGTGGAAAGCTGGCTTCCAAGGGAGCGCTACGACATAGTGTTCTCCAATTACGGGGGAATGCTTTACTCGCCTTACCCTAAAATAGCGCTCCGCAAAATCGCCTACTGCCTGGAAAAGAAGGGAATCGCGGTAATATTATCGATGGGTCTCAAGAGCAAGGAGCTCGCCGCGGAGCTCGCGCACGACAAGGGGTTCCGGGTCAAAATCTCGAAGAACGCGATGATAATAAAACGGATGAAGTGAAGCGGTGGAACGAGGAAGCGCCTCTCACTCGTCTTCTTCGCCCAAGTCGAGCACTTCGAGGTTCCTTTTCAATTGCATTATTTCTTCCGGCGAAAGGGAAAACTTCTTGACTTTGTCGCCTATGAGCGCGCTGTTCCCGAAAGGGTCCTCGATTATCACTTCGAATGAAAACATCGCCTTGCGCGCGTCCTTCAGCCTTTGGAGCTCCTTGCGCGCTATGCGTTTCTCGTCCTTTGCCCCCACGTCCGTGTCTTCGGCGCCGATTGCGAGCTTCATCACCTGCTCCATCCTGTCAAGTATTCCCTCGATGTTGGTGATGTACCCTTCCGCGCTCGGCCCCGGCTCGATGCTTATTCCGAGCTGGGGAATCCGCACTGTTCCGGAACTGCTCCGCACGACCTTTGTTTCCAGATCCTTTTCCTTCTCGATTTTTGCCTTGTAGCCCGCGGGGCTCTTTGCGTCATACGCCATAACGTCATTAAGCCTGAAGCCGCATTTCTGGCACGAAAGCGAAGAAATCAGTATTTTGCCGAAGTGCGGAATGTCCTGCACGTGCTCGACCATTGCCGCCTTTGCACTGCATTCGGGGCAATCGATTGCCATTGAAGCCGGCTCATTGGTTTTCATGAAAAAGAGATTTGCCTGAACAGAATAAAAATCTTGCCCTAGGCATTAACCGCGAAGGTTGTTCCTTCTTTCGAGCTTGGATTCGAGGAGCCTGAGGCGCCTTGAAAGCGAAGAAACGTTCGCCTTCAATGACTTTTGCGTGGATTTCTCGAGGTCTGTTGAATCCGCCAGAAGCCTTCCGGATTCCGCAATCATCCCTTTTACAGCCTCGATTTTTTCGTCAAAGGAATTCACTTTCCTTTTCAGTGCCTTTTGCCCCGCAACCTTCGGGTGCCTTGAAGCCAGCCGCTTCGCCTCAAGCAGGCCCTTCTCTATTATCGAAATCTTTGCCTTCAGTCCGGCAAGTCCGGTTGCTTTCTGGTCCTTTGAAGCCAATCTTTTTGCCTCAAGGACTCCGCCCTCAACTCTTGCAAGCCTTGAATTCAGCGCCTTATTCCCCGCAGTTTTGTGTTGCTTCAAGGCGAGCCTTTTTGCCTCGAGGATTCCCTTCTCCATTCCCGCTAGCCTTGCATTGAGTTCCGAAACCTTTTTGCGGAGCCTTTTGATTTCCTCTGCCTCGGATTGCTCGAGCTTGACTGAAAGGGTTTCCTCCTTGACTTCTGGCTGCTTCCTTTTTACTCCGCGGTAAATTCCGGGATTCGTGAAATAAAGCAAAATGTTTCCCGCGAGGAATGCAGCGATTATTACAAGCAAGGTCAGAACAATCGGGTCCATGATAATTTTGTTCGGGGAAAAAGTTAATAACTGCTTCTTTTGGGGGATTTCGCGGGTTTCGGAGTTTCGCGGAATTTCGCAAGCCTTTCGGTTGAGCGCGGAGCGCGATACCTGAAAGGCTTCAGCGCATTCCCTTCGGGGCAAAGAATTCGAGGGAGTTCTGCTGGGTTATTGCTTCGACTTCGCCGAGTTCGAGCCCCTTTATTTCAGCGACGCGCCTTGCCACAAGGGGAACCATTTCGGGCAGCGCCTGCTTTCCGTCGAATTTCACGGGCGAATCAGTTTCAAGCAGAATGCTTTCCAGCGGAGCGCCTTTCACCAATGCGGCAGCGCTTTTTCCGCGGAGGATTGCGGGGCCGAAGGAAACCATCCAGTTGTTTGAGGCAACGCGCTTCAATTCCTCGTTTGTTCCCGAAAACCAGTGCAGGAGAACGCTTTCCGCGCCCGCTTTTTCAAGCAATTCAATGCACTCCAAAATGGAATTGCGGGAGTGGACGCAAACCGGCTTTGCAGAAGAAACCGCCAATCCAACCTGCTCCCTGAATGCTGAAACCTGCTTTTGTTTTTCGGAATCGGTTTTCGCGCGGTAAAAGTCCAATCCGATTTCGCCGACAGCAATGCAGTTGCCGAGGTTTTCGGACAAAAAGAAAAGTGCTTCCCCGAAATCGTTTTCGGAAATTTCCGCGGCAACCGTGGGGAATATCCCTATCGCGGCCTTGATTTCAGGAAACCTTTCCTGAAGCGAGAGGTTTGCCTTCATGCTTTCAAGGCCTGTTGAATTCGAAATCATCAGGCGCACTGCCGCCTTCCTTGCGCCGAGAACCGCGTTTTCGGGAAACTCCAATTCGTCAATATGGCAATGGCAGTCCACGAACAATTTTAATCACAAATAAAGGCGGCGGAAAACAATTATAAGGGTTTATCCGAAGAATACTTAAACTGAAAAAGGGGATGGAATGGCGGAAGAAAATGAAACCAAGGAAAAGAAATCAAAACCCAAGGCTGGAAGCCCCTACGCGCTCGCCGGAATAATCGTGGTTGTCATAATCGTCGCGGCATTTGCAGTATATTATTATTCGGGAAACCTTGGCGCGCAGAACCAAAACAACGCGAACAACGGCGCGGGAAACAACAAGCAGAACACAAACGGGAACGCGGGAAGCGGGACCGCAAAGGTCCAAGTCACATTGGTTTACTCGGCAAAGTGCACTGTGTGCGACAAATCGAATTCCGCATTGCTTTTCCTGT
>JBAZPA010000034.1:0-9628 GCA_041648435.1 archaeon | reverse complement strand
TCTTCAGCAATGATTTTGCCCGAAATCCAAAGCCAACTGTTTTCCGCGCGCAGCGAGCTCCAAAAAAAGCTTGCGCTGGCGCTTTCAGAGCACGCCGGAAAGAACTCCGCCGTTTCGATTTCATCCGATTCAATGCCGATAGCGGGAAAGGAATCGCATTTCATTCTGCGGATTTCGGTTCCCAGCAATTCGGCCTCGCAGGTAAACTCGGATTTTTCCGCAAGAATTCCCGTGGGGAAAATTCCCGCGGATTCGGCCCTTTCCTTCAAGTCCGGCGGAATAATTTCCGCGGAACCCGAATCCGATTCGGTTCTAATCGGGTTTTCGGGGCTTTCTTCGCAGGGCGAACGCCTTGAATTCAGATTCGCTTCCGTTCCGGCTACTTTTTCCGAGGACCTGAACCCGCTTTTCGTTTCAGGCGAAAACGCGGTAGTGGAATCAAAGCTCGTTCTTTCAGTTGCCGCAAAAATCAAATCGCTTCTTGTTCCGTTGAAACCATTCGATTCCGGAATCCTCGACCTCGGCCGCACAAAGGCCTACTCGGAGGGCGGTTCCCTTGAAATCGTTTCGGATTCAAACTCGAATTTCGTTTCAGTCCCGAATCCAGGCGATGGCCAAAAGATTTCAGTTTACTATTTCCTCGTTTCCCCCGTTTCTTCGGAATTAAAGCAGGAATCCGTGCGCAACGAACCAGGAAGCCGGGCGGCAAATTACTCGCTCCGGATTTCAAGCAGGCTCGCTTTTCCCCTGAATGATTTCCTTTTCGTTTTGCCGGTTCAGCCGGGCGAATTCGCGCAAATCACTAACGTGATTGACTCGAAGGGTTTGAGGCCGAAGCTTGAAATGCTTTCGAGTTCGGTTGGCGCGGTGAGAATAGGCGAGTTGCCCGCGGGCCAGAGCCTCGTGGTTTACTTTTCGCTTTCAATTTCAAACGCGGAAGCCTACTACAGCGGAATTTCCGCGGAAACGGGTTCAATCCTTTCCTCGCTTTCGGTTTCGGGCAATGCTTCAATCCGCAGCCAGGCGGAAGCCCTTCTCGAAAAACTGAACGCATTGAATTTTTCTTCTTCGGGAAGCGCCTTCCAGTCGGGAGTAACCCAGTTGCACTTGCAGGCAAAATCCCTTGAAGAAAATCAAAACGGTTTGGCTTCGCTTTCAAGCGAGTTCCTTGCGTTGAGCCGGAAAGCGAAATCGGAAAAGCTTGGCCTTGAAGAGGAGGCAAAGAAGGCGCTTGAAGCGGGATTTCCCGGGCTTTCCTCGAGCCTTTCCGCCCAGGCCTCAAATATTGGTTTGGCAATCAAAAGCGCCGAAACGTCTTCCGCGGGCGAAAGCGGACTGCAGGACGCAATAAACGCGTTGCTGAAGGCGATGCCCGAAGCGGAATCCCAAAGCGCGCTTTCCCAAAAAGTCGCTTCGGACAAAAATTCCATTTTGGCCGAATCCCTTGGATTGACTGAAAGCGCAAAATCGCTTGGAATAAGCCTTGCAGTGGAATTCCTGCCCGAAAACTTTGTTTCTCTTGCGGAAAAAACCGAATACTGCCTTGCGGGAAACGATTTTGCGTGCGCTTCCGCCTCATTGCGCGAATTGCGCGGAAAATCCGATGAATTGCGGGCCTCATTTTATTCCACGGTTTCCAAAAAGATTTCTTCACGGATTGAAAGCGCGGAATCCTTCCTTGAAACCGCGGACCGGGCAATTCCCAAAAAGGTTTCGTTCCTTGAGGGCCTTTTTTCTAGCATAAGCGAACCGGATTCCGCAAACGGCTTCTCAGTTACCTTGAAGTATCTGTCCCAGGCAAGGGCAAGGCTTTCGGCAATCGCTTCGCCTTCGTTCCGCTCAAAGCTTTCAAAAATAATCGGCCTCGCGAATTCCGCAGAAAAGGCTTCCGCATTGCGTGAAACCGATTCAATTTCAGCCGAACTGGAAGAAAAGCTTTCGGCATTGAACGCGCTTGGAATTGAATTGGATGAAAAAACCCGTTTGGTAAGCGAGGACGCGGACTCGCTTTTGTCGCAGGCAAATGCCGCAGTAAATCTTTCTTCTGAAAGCACGGCAAAGCGGAAGCTTGCGGATGCGAAAAGCGCATTGCAGAAAAAGGATTACCTCAATTCAATGCTCCTCTCAAGGAGTGCAATAAGCCTCGCCACCCTTTCCGCAAAAAGCGAAAGCGCCTTTCCGCTCGCGGTTTACCCATTGCTTTTGGTAATCGCGGTTACCGTGATAATAAAAATCAGGAAACGCAGGCCGAAGTCCGGGCCCGCCCCGAGAAAGCTTGAAAGGATAGGGGGCTGACTGAATGCCAAGGGAATTTTTCGCGACGCGGTTTGCCTCGCCAACGAAACATTTAAGTATAATTATATCAAATTTGAAAACAATATGAGTTTCGTCACCGGAGACAAACAGTTCAAGGGAATGCCCAACGTAGAATTCGCCAAATGATTTCGTGTGAAGGCGCGAAATATTTAACGCAAAGCGTGAAATGATTTTCCGGGCCCTTACCTGGAATTTATGAAAACGTAAATTATTGTGCTCACGACTATCAGCGCGGCCATTGCTCCGACGATTATTCCGATTGAGGGGTTATTGAAGCTTACTTTTTGCGGCGCGCATTCGCCCTTCGCTTCCGTGTTTTCAAGGTAAACCAACTTGCACCCCAATTCGTAGCTTGCCTCGAAGTCCGAGCTTGCCTCGGCCTGAATTAACTTTACTTCCTTTGGCTCAAGCTCAAGTATTGTCTGCGACGCTCCGCTCAGCTTAAGCCCGTTGGGCTTTGCGAATAATTCCACTGCGACATTATAGACTGTCGTGGTTCCGTTGTTTTTTACCGCAATGCTTATCGGAACGTTTTTGCCGGTTTTGTTTGTTTCCGAATCCGGCAGGATTGTGGCGCTCACAAGGAAGGGCGGCTGCTTTACTTTCAGGTTCTCGTAATTTGACAGCACGGTTTGCTTTTCGCCGAAAACATTCGTGTAGCTCACGATTGCGGACGGCAGTGACATTTCAATCGGCCTCTTGGGCTTTATGTAATATGTCATTGTGGTTGACTGGCCGGCTTCGAGGAATTCCTCCTTTTCGGTCTGGCCGCCAACGACCTTCATCGCGCTTTCCAGCATCGGCACGTCCCAGTAATAAATTTTTGCAAGGGTTCCCTCGCTCCCCGTATTGGTGACCTTAATGTCAACCGTTACCTGTTCCCCAACGACCGGCTCGCGGCTGCTCACTGATTGCACTATTGAATTTGTGCCGGAAAAATCTGCCATTTTGTATGTTCCAATCATTGAATCCGCAAGCAGGCTGGCATTCGAGGTGCTGAACGAGGTCTTCAGGCACACTTTCAATGTGTTCTGGCCGGAGAGGCTTTCCTTCGGCAATTCCACCCTCATCCAGTTTTGCCTGAAATCAGCGGAGCTCGCCTGCTTTACCAATATGAATTCCGTGCTCCCCGATTTTGCAAGGTAAACCGCCGCCTTTGCGTCCCTGCTTGCAACGGGAGAAAACTCCGCGTGCAATGAGGCAACCGTGTAATATTCCGCGGAATTCTGGTTCATGTCCTTGAGGAACTGGTATTCCGCGCATTTTTCCGTGTCCGCTTCGCTGACAGCGAGTGCGGAGTAACCCGAATCCGAGAAGCTTTTTTCCGAAATAACCTGCTCCGAGGCGATTGCCGAGAATGCCAGCAGGCCAGCGAGCAGGAAAATTGCCGAAACAGTTATTTTCATTCCATCGCCACGATTTATTTTCCATTTAACTTTTGCTCGTATTCTCTTAATATCCTTAACTGCCTTTCCAGGGCCATTGCGGAGTAACTGTTTTTGCCGAGGGCATTTGCGTGCGCCTGCAGGACCTGCGCGTTTTCCTCGATTTCCTCAAGGATTTTTTTTGCTTCCTCAAAATTTCTCTCCTTCATCGCGAGCACAAGCCTCGCCTCGAGCTGGCCCGCCCTCCTTATCGGGTTCCCGAATTCCTTTACTGCTTTTGCCCTTGCGCTTAATGACAAATTGCGCAGGCTTTCGGAAATGAAACCTTTTTTTTCCGCGGCATTTCCACCGAAGTTTTTTCCGCCCGTCCCAGTGCCGCGCGGGATTCCGCGCACGGGGTTAATTCCCGCATTTCGCTTTCCGAAGAACGGGTTCGGGTTTCTTTTCATTTGGAACGGCATGGTTTCACTTCACTTCGATTTTTGCCCGAATTCCTTCACGATTCCAATGACATCCGCTTTTGCGGATTTTAAGCCTTTGTCGCCACAAACCTCCGCCACGATTCCCTTGGGATAATTCTTCCTCGCGGCTTTAAGGCAATAACCGTTGGCTTCCGCCATTGCGTTGTCCAGCATTTTTGTTTCCGCATATTTTCTTTTCGCGCGGAGCCTCTTTTCGATTGTTTCTGGTTTCGCCCTAAGCACTATCACAATGTCCGCGGGAAAGCGCGCCTCGCAGAACAAATGCCCCTCAAGTATTGCGTCGTTCTTTCCCGCAATCCGCTTTTTGGCCGCTGCCTTCAATTCCGGAATCCCGACTTCGAGCTCTTTCGCGTAATTCCTTTTTCCGCAACCGCTTTCCCTTGCAAGCTTGGCGTCATTCAGCACGAGCGTTCCCTTTCCGAGGAATTCCGCGGCTTCCTTCGCCAAGGTTGTCTTTCCCGTGCCGGGGGTTCCCGTGATTACGATTATCATTATTTTATCACGTTCCACTTTTTGCTCCACGATTCGATTGGCTTGAAGGATTCTATGAATTCTTTCCCCCTTTTGGTGAGCGAGTATTCCACCCGCACGGGAGTTTTACCCGAATGGATTTTTTTGGACACGATTTCCTCTTTCACGAGCTCCTTGAGCCTCACGGAAAGTATTTTCGGGGTTATGCCCCATTCCAGCGCCCTGAGTATTTCGTTGAAGTATTTCGGGCCTGCCGCGAGCTCGCGCACCACGTAAAGCGCCCACCTCTTGCTTATGATGTCTATGGTGTAGCCAATGGGACAGAATATGTCCGCGGGCTTTCCGCTCGGGTCCTTCTCCATGCGCGTGGCCATGTTTCCGAAATTATACCTGCTTTATTTTTTTAAACTATCTATTTTATACCAACTATTTTGTTTATAGTTATCTAGTGGTCTGATTGAAAGTCAAAAAAACCAAAGCGACGGTACTTTTCGTCGCGGACCTGAAGCGTTCCCTAGAATTTTATTCCGGCAGGCTCGGCTTCGAAAAATCCGAGGAATCGGATGATTTCGCGAATCTCGTTGTCGGCAACCACAACGTTGCGCTCCTCGGCCCAAAAACCGCGGGGCAACTGTTGGGAAATGCGCGCGCGGCAAAAACCCAAAACTCAATGATTGCCATAGAGGTGGATGGCGTGGATAACGCCCACAAAGAACTCGTCTCGAAAGGAGTGAAATTCCTGAAGCCCCCTGCCCTCCAGCCTTGGGGCCAGTACGCCGCGTATTTTTGCGATCCCAACGGCCACATTTGGGAGATATTCGAATGGAAAAAGTGAGGCTCGGGAAATCGCGCTCCGCAGCGGTTTTTCCCAAGGCAACCTATAGCTTCAGGCACAGCACCCGGAACCCCACCCATTATCCAGTTCCAACTTCCGGCCGTGAAAAAAACGTTTTGCGGTTCACGACGCGCTTCCGCGGCTCTCCATTGGGCATAATGCTCGAAAACGCTGGAACAACAGCGCGCCCCAAGGTAATGGTAAGAGTTTATTCCGAAGCTCCGCTGTCTGAAAAACGTTTTCGCGAAGTTGTTTCAGAGCTGGGCTTCAGGCTCGAATGGCCCGAAGATTACTCGGAGTTCTACAATGCGTTTTCCGGAGACCGCCTGCTTTCTCCCGTAATCGGGAAGTTCCGCGGAATGCGCTCCTTCTGCATGGAAAGCCTCTATGAATACCTGATGATTGCAATCCTCCTCCAGAACGCCAACGTGAAGCGCACCGAGAAAATGACCTTGGCAATGCTCGGGAATTACGGAACGCTGTTGGAATTCGGCGGAAAGGAATTGTTTTGCTTCTGGGCGCCTGAAAAAATTCTAAAAGTTTCGGAGGGGGAACTCCGCTCCCTGAAAATCGGCTACCGCGCCAAGTCCTTCCTTCGCGCGAGCGCTGATTTCCTGAAGCTTTCCGAGGATGAAATGCGCGGAATGAGCGATTCGGAGCTGAAAAAAGCGCTTCTCGGGATTTACGGCGTGGGGCCGGCGAGCCTCGATTCAATCATGGAAAGCGTTTTCCACAGGAGGAACGCCCTCACGGTCATTCCGCCTTGGGAAGCCAAGATTTACTCGCGCCTGCTCGGCATTCCTTCGGCAAGTCCGGAAAGGATTCTGGCAGAATTCGGCAGGCGTTACGGAAAGTGGAAGGCGCTCGCGGCTCACTACCTTTTCATGGACTTGGCATGGAAGCACAAAAGCAAGCCCGAGGACTGGTTTGCAAAAATCATGCCATATTGAGAGGAAAACAAAAAAAGGAAGGAAACCGGCTTTTTATGCGGAAAGCCGGAAAAACGCTGTTCGGATCACAGGGTGAGTTTTTGTTTTTGGTACGCGTCATTTCAAGCTCGGCTTGAAATATTTCATGCGCTCCCGCATGAAATCATTGGAGGGCCAAGCTTACGTCTTCCTCTGTTATCTGCCTTCTTCCTGCCTGCCTCGCGAGCATCATTGCATCGAACCCGATTTCCTTCGCCCTTTCCTCAAGCACGAAGGCGATGCGCTTTACGGCGCTCGGGGATGCGACTCCGATGCCCATTTTCCTCAGCAGCCTGTCAATCTGGCCGAAGGCGATTTCCTGATCCGGGTTCGGCAATTCCCGCTTTTCGACTGTCTGGCTTTGTGTTTCGGACATGCAAAAACCCCGAAGTAGAATTGCACTTAACTCATTTAAATATCTTTCGCAGGAAAAAGGCGGAATTGAGCTTTAATTAACTGAAAAAGATTAATTATGTATTAATTTGCTAAAATAAGCTTGATTTGAGCGTATTTTCTTATGTATAGTTGGTGTTTTCCAAAAAATTTTTTTCGTGAAAAGAAATCCCAAAAACCCCGTTATGTAGTTCAATGTTTTTTTGCTACCTCAGGCGCAAACTGTCCAGATTGCGCGGTGCCGTGGTGTTTATGCGGAACCTGTTCGCGATTATTTTGGCGAATTCAACCGCCTTGGTTTTTTCTCCGTGGTTGATTATTATGCGCTTTGGCTTGGGCTTGAGCATCTGCACGTAAGTCATTAATTGGTTGAAGTCCGCGTGCCCCGAGAACCCTTCAACTGTTTCAACGCGCATGTTTATGTTCAATGCCTTTGTCCTTCCGTTCGAGGCAATCGGAAGAGTCTTGTTGTGCTCGGTCTGCACCCTTCTTCCCGTGCTGCCCTCGCCCTGAAATCCAACAAAAATTATCGTGTTCTTCGGATTATCGGCCATCCTGTAAAAGTAATCCAGGCTCGCTCCGCCCGTAAGCATTCCGCTCGAAGCCAGAATTACCGCCTGGCCCTCTTCCACGGTCTTGCCCCTGTCCTTGGGCGCGTCCTGGAATATCTCGGCAATGAAAGGCGAATCGTTTGTCAGAACCCTTCTTTGCACCCCGCTCCTCAGATATTCGGGGTATGCGGTGTGGATTGCGTTTGCCTCGCGCGTCATTCCGTCAATGTAAACGCGCGTGCCCGGCTCGATTACCCCGCGCCTGTAGTATTCCTCTATTACGAGCATTATTTCCTGCGCCCTTCCAACCGCAAAAACCGGAATGAGAACCGAGCCCTTTTGGTCCAATGTTTCCTTTATGATTTTAATGAGCCTTTCTTCCGCATCCGACCTCGGAGGATGAATGTCGGCGTGGCTTCCATAAGTGCTTTCAAGTATGAGGGTTTCAATGCGCGGGTAATTCACGTCAAGGTTGTTGAACAGCCTCGTGAAGCCGCCCTTTATGTCCGCGCTGTACACCAGATTGTGCGCGCCTTCGCCGATGTGCATATGGACCGTCGAAGAGCCGAGTATGTGCGAGGCGTCGTGGAACGTTAATCTCATGTCGTGCGCTATGTCAGTAACCTCGCGGTAGTCGCGCGTAATGCAGTACTTTGCCGCTTCCTTTACGTCGCGTTCGCTGTAGGCCGGCTCCTTTCCCTCCTTTATCAATACGTCAATGTAATCGAATTGCAATAGCGCCATCAAATCGCGCGTGGGAACCGTCGAGTAAACCGGCCCGCGGTAGCCCATCTTGAAAAGATAAGGCAAAAATCCCGCGTGGTCCATGTGGGCGTGCGAAATCACAACCGCATCCAATTCGTCAAGCGGAAACCTAAGCGCGTCCAGGTAGGGGTATGATTCGTCCACCGAAGCCACGTTTATTCCGCAATCCAGCATCACCCTCGTGCTCGGAGTCTCGAGCAGCATGCAGCTTCTTCCTACTTCCCTGAAAGAGCCCAGTGCGGTTAACCTTACCCAGCCCTTGTCCTTGGGCTTCTCGACGTAAATCTGCTTCGCGGTTTCCTGCAGTATTTTTTTTCTTTCCGCGGAATACTTGTGCAGGTAATGCCTTATCCCCTTCAATATTTCGGAATTGCTTGTGGGGCTCCTCAGAATCGTTGGAGTCCATCCCGTGCGCAATATTATTTCCTTGCTCGTCATTCCGCCCTTGCCTATCACGAGGCCGGGCTTCAGCGCCTCGATTACGACTTCCGAGAATGCGGGATTGAAGTAAATGTCCGCGATTCCCGCGTCTTCGGGCACAATCTGCTTTATGAGCTTTTTTGCTTCGGCTTCCTCAAGCAAAAGGCTTTTGTCAGTGCGTATGTTAACGCGCTTTTTGAGCTCGAAGGCGATTTTCGCGACGTAATTCTCGTTTTCAAAGAACGCCTTTGGGTTCTTCGTGTAAACCGCTATTTCGGGCCCCTCGACGTCAACGCTCGTGACCATTGTTTCTTTGGGCAGGCTTGCCTCGACAATTTCCTGTATTTCCTTTATCTTGTCAGCCACTGATTCACCTGATCCCCTTTTTCCCCATTTGCCAAATGCAGAAAAGCAATGCAAAAGGCGATTAAATTCAATTAAATGAGAATTAAAATTCCGGTTTTTGGGGAAAAATCATTTCAAGCCAGGCTTGAAATATTCCACACCCGCATGAAATCATTTCTTTTGAAGAACTTTTTCCTTTTCTCCCAAGCGCCTTTTGACTTCGTTGTCCGCAAGTTCCCTTGTGCCGCTTGAGTCAATCACCACGACTTTTATGCTGTCCCCGCCCGTGTAAATGTCCCTTTTTCTTGAAACTTTTATCGAGCCGATTGCGAGCTCGATTGCCTTTTCCTCACTGATTCCTTCCTCGTATTTTTCTTCGAGCACCCCCAATGCGAGTTCGGAGCCCGAGCCGGTTGACGCAAAGGTGTCGACTTCGCTGTAGCCCCCGACAAGGTCGGTTGAGAAAAGCGCGGGCTTTTTGTCAAAACCCCCCAAGAGAAAGAATGACATGAAAGGGTAATACCGGTTTGAGTTCAAAATGTTTGCCAGGTAAGTTATTGCGGCCCTTGGGCTCAACGGCTTTTCGCGTTCCATTTCGTACAGATTCGAGTGCGCCTTCAGGTAGCGTATTACCGTCTGGCTGTCTCCCTGCCCGCCGGCCATTGTCACCGCGACGCGCTTGTTTATCTGGTAAATT
>JBAZPA010000033.1:0-9723 GCA_041648435.1 archaeon | reverse complement strand
GTCTTTTGTGATTTCGCCTTTTTTCACCAACTCTTTGACGATCTCTTCGGCTTTTTCTTTCGTCACCGCCGCGGCGCCGATTCCCGCATACAGAATTTTCTTCAATAAATCAGACATGTTTACCTCCCAATTGATGCGACCGAGTTATCTTCGGTCGGCTAATTTTGCCAACAGACGCAGAATTTCAATGTACAGCCAGACGAGCGTCACCATCAGCCCGAAAGCCGCATACCATTCCATATATTTCGGAGCGCCCTGAGCGACTCCGGTTTCGATGAAGTCAAAATCCAGCACGAGGTTCAGCGCGGCGATTGCCACGACAAACAGGCTGAATCCGATTCCCAGCGCGCCGGACGAATGAATGAAGCCGACGTTAATACCAAAAAATCCCAAAACGATTGACACAACATAAAGCAGAGCGATCGCGCCCGTCGCCGAAACGATTCCCAATTTGAAGTTTTCCGTCGCCTTGACGATGCGCGATTTATACAGAAACAACAGGACGAAAAGCGTTCCGAACGTCAACGCCACAGCCTGAATGACAATGCCCTTGAACTTCGCCTCGAATACGGCGGATATGCCGCCGAGAAAAAGCCCTTCCAGCAGAGCGTAAATCGGAGCCGTGATCCGCGCCGATTCTTTCTTAAAAATCGTGATCAGGCTGAAAACGAATCCTCCGAGCGCGCCGCCGATCATCCACGGCGTGACAACCGCCGGATCCCATGCGTTAAAAAATAGTTTCCAAGTATAACTCGCCGACACCAGCGCCAATAGTAGTAAAATCGCCGTTTTGTTGACCGCGCCCTGAATGGTCATGGCGGTTTCTGCTTCATAAGGTCTTAATCCGACGAACGTCTTTGCGTTGAGCGCCGGATTGGCGGTTCTCATCATTTTGTGCTCCTCATTTCATCAATTCGACGACTATTTTAATCTATATTAAAGCGCACCGAAAATCAAATTGTTTCTGTGTGAAAATATTTTTTTGGATTTCTCATTTAAGGGTTTAAATTGAGGCAAATTAGGATCAAGCATGGCGACCCGAATCAAGAAATCTGACCCATTTCACCGGCAAAGGCTCTTTGACGCCGCAAATCAAAGGCGGACGATTTGAATCTTCCCGACGACAAAATGAAAAATAACGCCTTCAACCGCCCGGTCAAACACACGATTTATCCAACGAGACGAACCAATTTCGTGATGAGAGAAACTTTTTTTATGTACAGAGTTACCGAAAGCATTCACAGAGTATCCGCATGGCTGTATAGAGAATTCTTTTCCATGTATAGAGTAACCAAAGACATTATCAGAGAATCTTTTTCCATTCACAGAGATTCCATAAGCATTAACAGAGAAACCATTTTCATTCATGGAGCATGCGATCGTCAACATAGACTTTCCGTCGCCATGTATAGAGAATTTTTCAATATTTATGAAGTAACCTGAAATGAAATCAGTGAATCATCAACAAAGAACAAACAAGAGGAGGATGTATGTCAAAGAAAAATGATGGATTGATTCAGGATGCTAATGTCCGACTGACGACGACAAAAAAATATCAGGCGGAATTGGGAACGGCGGGCATTACCGCTGAGAATATCGCGCTATTTGAGATTAAAATCGGCGAAATGAGAACGCAGGACACGTCGTTCCATGAGAAGAAGAATCTGAAATCGGAACTGACGAAAGGTCAGGATGCACAAATCGGAACATCGAAGGACATCATCAAGCAGTTCAGAGCCGCCGCTCAAATCGCTTTCTATGGCGATAAGACCGTCCTGAGAGAGTTCAATATCGGACAGATAATGCCGCGCACGGTGAAGAAACTTGCAACCGAACTTCCGTACCTGAAAGAAGTCGCCGGACGGTACGCCGAAGCGCTGAAAGCGGGCGGAATCACCCCGGCAGACATTGCCGCCTTAGAAACCAGCGTCAACGCCCTGCTCGCCATCGATGCGCAACAGGAAGACGGCAAACATGCGCAGAAGACGCAGAAGAGCGTTGCAGATGCCGCGGCGAAGGTAGTCCGGGAGATGATGTTCAAGATCAACAAAGCCGCTTCGATCTGCTTTATGCACGACAAGCCGAAATTAGATGAGTTCAAGTCCATCATTCCGAAGAAAAAGGCAAAACCAAAAACCACCAACCCAACGCCGCCGGATGTACCGCCGACGCAGTAGGAAAATAACTAAGAGATACCATCCCTTCAAGGGAAGGTATCTCTAATATCTTAAACTAAAATAAATAGGAGTTCAAAATGAAAAAATTTTCTGTTCTTTTCACTCTTCTAATTCTTTTCAATACAATCCATGTTTTTGGACAAACAACCCGCCGCGTTCAATCTCAATATGCGACAATCCAAGAAGCAATTATCGCTGCACAGAACGGAGATACCATCGTTGTTTCTAGTGGAACTTACTATGAGAATATAAATTTCAGCGGTAAGTCCATATTGCTCAAAAGCGATGGTGGTGCTTTGAATACAACCATAAATGGAAGTCAAGCCGGAAGTTGTGTGAGTTTTATTTCGGGTGAAACTTCCGCTGCCGTCATAAATGGATTTACGATCACTAATGGATCCGGAACTGTTGTAAGCGGGATTCAACGATTCGGAGGCGGTATTTACTGTTATAATGGTTCCAACCCGACGATAAAGAACTGTATCATCATCGGGAATTCTGCATTTGCCGGCTCAGGCGGTGGAATAAGTTGCTGGTATGCCAGCGCTAAAATCAAGAATTGTATCATCAAGAATAATTCTAATCATGGTATTTCCAACGCGTTCGGGAATGGTGTTCTCGTTGTTAATTGCCTGATCTATGGTAACTATGGAACAGATTATGGTGGTGGCATCAGTGCAGGTGGAGGTTCATCTCCTACTATTATCAACTCTACAATTGTGCAGAACGATTCGTACCACCATACTAATACAGGTATTTATGCTATTTCGGGTGGGACAGTCATAAATAGTATCGTTCGTGATAACGTTGGGGTGGATGTAACGATTATTCAAGGGACTACCAGTGTGACATATTCCAACATAGAAGGAGGATTTACAGGTGAAGGGAATATTGATGTTGATCCTTTGTTCATTGATCCAAGCAATAGTAATTATCACCTTTCCGACACTAGTCCTTGTATAGGTGCGGCTAGTTCATCAAATGCGCCATCGGAAGATATTGAACACAATCCTCGACCCAATCCCTCTGGATCAAATCCGGATATGGGTGCATACGAAAATGCGCTGGGGAATATAAATTCTCAATCCGCATTATTTGATGGCAACCAGGACCGAATTCGCGTTACCGATGCAAGGCCGGTCAATCCCAACGCAATTCCGTCGGCATATCAAATTTCAGGGACTGCCATTACGGTTGAAGCATGGATCTTTCCGATGGATGTGCCAACAGGAACTGATTCCCGCTATATCATCGCCCGTCCCGCGAACACCGGATTCGGCGTTGACCCGTATCAAACATTTGCGCTGTTCATCTATGGCAACGCACCGTTCTCGCATCAACCAAGAATTGGGATATCTATTACCGATGGTACACACCCAAGTGGGACAGGTTATGAAGTGTTTGTGGAGGACACTGCTGCGGTGAAGATTGGCCAATGGACGCACGTTGCCGGAACGTACGACGGTACGAACGTGAAATTGTATATCAATGGTGTCATAGTTCACCAACTGCCGTTGAATGTGACGATGGGATCGGGATCAACGGGTCTCTACGTTGGCGGAGCCTCGGGCGGATACTTCAAAGGAATGATCGACGAGGTGCGGTTGTGGAACACTACACGAACACAAAGCGATATTCAAGCAGCGATGAATTCAATATTGGCGGGAACCGAATCGGGCTTGATGGGGTGTTGGCCTATGGACAGTGTGTACACTACAAGTGGTGGATTACTGGCCACAGTAGATAACACCTCAAACCATAATGATTTAGCCGTTCAATATAGTGCAAAGTTGGTTCCGTTCCCACAAGGCTCAACCGTTCAGATCGCTCCGACGAACCTGAGCATTCTGCCGGCAGCGGTCGGTGGCGGCTATGCCCTGACGGGGACAGAATATCGGGCAAAGCTTCTGGCTGATGGGTGGCCACTACCGGCGATCAATGTCATAAGCCAACCAAGTGGGGCGACCATCAATGGAGACTCCTTGATCTGGACACCGTCTCCAGAGCAGTTTGGATGGTTTCCGGTTATAGCGACCTTGACCAATACGGCTGGAGCGCTGACCGGTACGGTCAACATCTTTGTAGAAGGGATCCGCTCTGCCAGTAATCAACTTCGGGTTGATGTGACGCATCGTGGTAAACTGGGAGCGTGGGGCTTGTATGGAAAAGGAATTCTTTATAAATCAAAAAATGGATTGTATGCAGGTGACTTTAGTCTGGTTGACCGTGACAACGAAAAATTTGCCGGCGGGCTTTATACGAGTTCAAATAGTTTCAATCCGATAGAAGGATTCACTACCGTCCCAAGTCGGTTCCCTGGCTTCACGGCTTTTAAGACTTCGTTTGCTGATGAATGGGAAACGAACCGCATCGGTGTACGCGTGTTTCAAACTGTTCATAGCAGTACAACTGCGGGAGATGACAAATATGCCATCATAGAATATCGTGTCGTTAACGAATCTGGTGTTCCAATCGGAGATTTGTTTTCCCAGTTCACAGCCGATTTTGACATTGGTGCCCTTGCAGATAATTTGGGTGGGTATGATTCGTTGCTGCAAATGACCTATTCGTATGAACCAGGCGGGGCGAATAATTCCTATTTTTATGGATTTTCCTTGTTAAATCAAACAGTAAGCGGAGAGGCTGTGTTTATAAGCGGGACAGATTCGCTATATGTGCGTTCAACCAGCCTGCTTACAACAAAAACGCCAAATCCTACAATGCTGGGTGATTATCGAAATCAGATTAGTACAGGACCGTTCAATTTAGCGCAAGGAGAAACATTGACTGTTGCATTTGCGATGTTTGCAGGAGATAGTCTGAACGATATATGCACTTCGGCAATGCGGGCAAAGCAGGTATATAATAACGGTTTGCCAGTTGAAGAAGTCTACAATTCTGTTCCGGATAAGTTCACACTTCATCAGAATTATCCTAATCCTTTCAACCCGACTACCAATATCGAGTACGCCATACCGAAGAGATCAGCGGTGCGGATTGAGGTCATCGATCTGAATGGGCGCCTGATCGAAACGCTGGTTAACCGCACGCAGGAGCCGGGCAAGTATCAAATAACCTGGAATGCCAGCCGCTTTCCTTCCGGAGTCTATTTCTACAAAATCACGGCGGGTGATTTCGTCGAAACCCGAAAGTGCCTGTTGATCAAATAATGAGTTTAACACTATACCCGGCAGGTTTACAGGACTATCTGCTTTTGAATCGGTAGAATCTGTCTAACCTGCCGGGTGTAAGACCTGATAGAGTTACAAATTAGAAAAAGGATAAAATGCTCTTTTAATTTCGTCTCAACGTACCTACGATGAGACGAAAAGGAATTATTTGGAAAATTATCGGTTACTCAATTATTTGCGTTAAAACGTACTGCCAATATTATGAAGGCCAAAATCAAAAGAACCAGGTTTTAATTCTTCGCTTTGATTAAATTGAAAACAGATGATGAGATTTCAGACATGACAGACAAAGAAACCGCCTACCAGAAGATCACCGAATTGGGTGATTGGCGAAGTTATAGGGTTTGATGAAGGAAAAACTGAAAGATATCAAAGAAGGTCTGGCGGAGATGCGATGAAGGTGTCCTTGGAAATACTGCTCCAGTCGGGTGAAGGTCAATACATAGAATACAAGAGCTGCCTCGACCGTACGAAGAACAAGCCGTCTAAGTCGCGATCATTGAAGTCGGTTGCAAAAGACCTTGCTGTTTGCCTGGCAGAGTTCGCTAATGCGGACGGCGGAACACTGCTTCTCGGGGTGGAGAATGACGGTTCCGTTTCAGGATGTCCATACACTCCGGAACAAGTTGAAACGATCCGGCAGATGGCTGCCGATTCTTGGAAGAAGGCTGTCCCGTGTCAACTGGAAAATCTTGCGCATCCAAATGGAGCAATCATAGGGTTTGAAATTGAGGCACAAGCCGACGTGTACACCCTAACCGACGGGCGCACGCCCTATCGTAACAATGACCAAACGGTTTGGTTTTCCGCCGAGATGGTCAAAGAACTCAAACGATCCAAAGCAAGCACACTTGTCGAGCGGATGATTACAACCCATGGAATCTCTGAACTCGACACATCTTTATTGCAGCGCTTCCGCTCGAAGGTCGGCGCTTCATCATCGCTGACCGATGAAGATCTCTTGGTTGAACACGATCTGGCTGTACGCAACGGAACGGGTACAAAGCTCACGCTTGCGGCTTGCCTTCTCTTTGGCAAACCGCCAATGACGCGGTTTCATGAACGGTGCGGGATCAACTTCCGGCGATTTGATGGAACGGTAGCGTTGACGGGCGCGAAGAACAATGAGCGGATGGACGATACCAAAGAATTGCCCCTGCCAACACTTATTGAAGAAATCTTTCAGCTTATCCGAACGCAAATTGGAGTTTCACGAAAATTGCGAGACTTGTTTTTCGAAGAACGTCCTGAGTATCCGACTTTCGCTTGGCAGGAATCCATTGTAAATGCTGTCGCTCATCGTGATTATTCGTTACGCGGAAATGAAATCGAAGTCAGAATGTTTGATGATCAATTGGAAATAAAGAATCCGGGTCTGCCGCCGGAACCGGTTACAATTGAAGAGCTTCAACAGCGAAAACAAGTTCATGCCTCAAGAAATCCACGAATCATGCGGGCGCTAAAGGTATTCGGTTTCGTTCGCGAACGAGGTGAAGGTTTACCGAGAATATTTGAAGAAACGGAAGAATCATACTTACCAGATCCGGAATTGACGGCGGAGGGAAGCTTCTTTAAACTTGTTCTAAAGAACACACCGATCTATGATGAAGAAACGATGAAATGGTTGCAGAACTTTCCACTGGATAGAATGACAGCACGGCAGAGGCGCATCCTAGCTGAAATCTACCAAAGCGGTAAAGGATATTTTGTGCTCAGTGATTATGCGCGAATTAATCATGTCGATAAGGAAACGGCAAAAAGAGATATCCGCAGTTTAATTGAAAATCATAGTATTGAGGTCATCGGGACAAAAAAGGCCGCAAAGTATTATCCGCTTCTTAAACGAGGAACATTACGCGAACGGCTCGGCGAGTACTTTTCACGTCATGAGTATCTTACTAACAAAGATTATCGTCAAATAGTCGGCGGTGTGCATATCGTTACTGCGTCCATACAATTAAAAAAACTTGTCAACGAAAATATATTAATCAGAAAAGGGAAAGGTCGAGGCATGCGGTACTATCCCGGAGAGGATTTTCTAAAAACTAAATAAAGATAAATATTTTCTTATTGTTCTATATGAAATTGAATAGTAATAAGCAGAGAATGAATGACTTATAGGAATTTTAAAACATCATAAATTATATAAGTTGCAGTTTTGGTTTGATATGGCTCTAAGTCATTAAGAGGCTGTGAGAAGGGGGAAATCTAAAACCTATGCGAGAATTTACTTGTGCCGGTTTTTAATGCGCACTTTTGCTTAAATTGAGAATAGATGATAAGATTGCTGACATGACAGACAAAGAAACCGCCTACCAGAAAATAGCCGAACTCATTAAGCGCTTTGACGAGCAGTATGACTCGTACAAAAACGTCGCATATAACGAGACCTTGACGAGACGGGATTTCATCGACCCGTTTTTCAAGGCGCTGGGCTGGGACATCGATAACGAACAGGGAAACGCCGAAGCCTATCGGGAAGTCATTCACGAAGACAAGTTAAAAGTTGGCGGCGCGACCAAAGCGCCTGACTATTCATTTCGCTTGAGCGGCGGCAAGCGGTTGTTTTTCGTCGAGGCAAAGAAGCCGAGCGTATTCGTAAAAGACGAAATTCAACCTGCTTACCAGGTCCGCAGATACGGATGGAGTGCGAAACATCCCATTTCCATCATCACCGATTTTGAAGAGTTTTCCGTTTATGACTGCACCAAGAAACCCAGTCCTTCCGACAAAGCCTCGGTCGCGCGGATAAAGTATCTGACCTTTCGGGATTACCTGAAAGAATTCGATTTTCTCTGGGAAACGTTCAGCAAGGAGCAGGTTAAGAAGGGCAGTTTTGATCGGTTTGTCCAAAGCGACACGCACAAAAAAGGGACGGCTACCGTTGACAAAGAATTTTTGCAATCGCTTGATAGTTGGCGAACATATCTTGCCACAAGTATCAGCTGGAACAACAAGCAACTTGACGAAGACGAAATCAATTTTGCCGTTCAGCAAACCATCGACCGCATCATTTTTCTCCGCATTGCAGAGGACAGAAGCATCGAGCCTTACGGAAATCTGAAACAGGCGTTAAAGAATGGGGATTATTATGCCAATCTGTTTGAACTTTTCCGAAAGGCGGATGAAAAGTACAATTCGGGGTTATTCAGTCTCCGGAAAGACCGAATCAGCGAAAGTCTGAAGATCGACGACAAGGTTATCAAGACCATCCTGAACGAGTTGTATTATCCCGAATCTCCGTATGAATTTTCCGTTCTTTCAGTCGAGATACTTGGAAGCGCTTATGAGCAGTTTCTTGGTAAAGTAATCCGCATTACTCCTGCCCATCACGCCAAAATCGAGGAAAAACCGGAAGTGCGCAAGGCGGGCGGAGTTTATTACACGCCGCAATACATCGTGGAATATATCGTCAAAAACACGGTCGGGAAACTCGTCGAGGGAAAGACTCCGAAAGAGGTCAGCAATATTAAAATTGTCGATCCCGCCTGCGGAAGCGGCAGTTTTTTAATTGGCGCGTATCAATATTTGTTGGATTGGCATAAAAACTTTTACTACGAAACGTCCAAATCCAATCGAGGAAAGAAAGATAATCCGTTGACGCCGGAAGGAAACCTGACGACGGCGGAGAAGAAGCGGATTTTACTGAACAATATTTATGGTGTCGATATTGACGCGAATGCCGTCGAAGTGACTAAATTGAGTTTGTTACTCAAATGTCTGGAAGGCGAGACGGAAGCGTCCATCCAGCAACAGTTGACGATTTGGAACGAGCGGGTGTTGCCGACGCTTGACGAGAATATCAAAGATGGAAATAGTCTGATCGATACGGACATTTACGATTCTCAGTTGGATTTTGGAGATGAAAGGAAAATCAAACCATTCAATTGGCGGAAGGAATTTCCGGATATTTTCAATCGGAAAACGTCTGAAAAAGGAGTTGATTTAAAAACGATCGCTACCAAGGCAAAGCAACATGCGAAAAAGGCGATGGAGTATGCTTCCGAGCTGGAAGAAATGTTGAGTGAAGTCGATGAACCTCAACCTAATTATGAGAAAAACAGCGGTGGCTTTGATGTAGTAATCGGGAATCCGCCGTACGGAGCAAGTAGTGGAAAAGAAACTCAAAAATATTTATCGACTAAATATGGTTTACTAAACCCAATCTCTGATACATTTTTAATGTTTATACTAAGAGCATTTCACATTTCTGTGTATTCTGGATTGGTGTCCTATATTGTTCCATCTACGTGGCTTTATATGCCGCAGTACAGATCTTTTAGGAAACAAGTCATCGATCAGTTCCGGTTAGATGAGGTTCAGCTTTTCAGAAAACCGATTTTTTGCAGTGCTGT
>JBAZPA010000032.1:0-9935 GCA_041648435.1 archaeon | reverse complement strand
CGACCGAATTCGTCCCGCCATTCATGGATGTTCCGGAAATGAAGAACGACTATGAAGCAGCTATGTCTCTCAATACCGTGTTGCGTCCGCTGGTTGAAACCGTCGAGAACCTGAGCGACACGATTCTTGCCTGTGGGAGCGACGCATACAAAGCGGCTCTGCTGTATTACAACTCGGTCAAATCCGCGGCGAAGAATAACGTACCCAATGCCAAAGCGGTGTACGACGACCTGAAGAAACGATTCGAAGTTCAGGCAAAAGCGACCGTACCGCCTGCTACCGAATGACCGGTGTTGGTTAACATGTGACTCATTAGACCGAAGACGGCGAAGAAAGTGGGCTAATCGAACCGCAATTTCGGAATAATGAGACTCACTCCGAATCAGCCGCCCGAAGCGAAAGCTCCGGGCGGCTTTTTTCTGTGGTGTGTCTATGGATTTGACGCCGTTCACAGCAGGTGAAAGTCAAATTTCTTCGCAATCGGAGAAAAAAGACCCGATGAGCAAGATGATTTCTCCAATGTCGGAGAAAAAAGACTCGATGAGCAAGATAATTTCTCCGACGTCGGAGAAAAATTACTCGATCAGTTAGAAATTATCTCAGTGATTTGAGAAAAAAGACTCGATTGGTTAGAAAATTGCTCAGTGATCCGAGAAAAAAGACTCGATGAGGTATATTGGGAACCCCCTCAGCCGTGACCATTAATCAGTGACTGAGCCTGTCCGTTGTGGTGGATTGATTGGGTAGATTGAGTTGAATAGGTCAAATTGGTTTGAATCTGGGA
The DNA here is from genome assembly GCA_041648435.1 of archaeon. GTDB lineage: Archaea > Iainarchaeota > Iainarchaeia > Iainarchaeales > JBAZPA01 > JBAZPA01. The sequence goes on along the minus strand of JBAZPA010000032.1, from coordinate 9,151 downwards.
AATGGTTACCCGATACCAGAAACCAATGACCTGTCACTCACGGGAGAAAACCCTTGATATTACCATCGTGACGAAGTAAAATACTGTCGTTCGGAAAGATAATTGATGAGTGAAAGCGGCTTTTTTAAGAGAGAACGAAAAGGAAAAATGTTTTTGGGGATAATAAAATGACTTCTATATTTACAGCCATTGACGAGAAAATCAAGAAAGCGGTTATCGAAGCCAATTTGACAGAGAATCGCTCTGAGGCAAAGCTCAGAGAACTTGTCGCACCGTTGTGGGACGACTATTTGCACTCTCAAAAGATCAATCTGAACCTACTGCGAATCGATGAACGACAGCTTGCCAATGGCAGACCGGACACTGTGTATCAAGGGCTTATTCTGGAATATAAAAAACCCGGCGTAATCAAGAATAACAATGAAAAGAATCGAAAAATTATCGACCAAGTCAGACATTATATAGAAGACCTTGCCAAAGAGGATCGGTGGAAAGAAAACAGATTGTTTGGCGTTGTGTTTGATGGGAATTACTTTCTTTTTGTACACAAGGTCGGAAGGTGGGTTGCGGAATCTCCGGTTCGGGTTTCTGAAAAGAGTATCGAACGATTTCTCCGTACGCTTGAAAAACTTACGACGAAGCCGCTCATTCCTGATAATCTAATCCGGGACTTTTCAGTTGACGCAGATACTGGCAACTCCATCGCGGCTTATGCCATCAAGGCATTTTACTTTGCTCTCGCCGGAAATGTCGATCCGAAAGTGAAGGTGTTTTTCGAGCAATGGGCGCGACAATTTGCTGAAGTCCATGGCTCCATCGAGAATAAAAAGTTCGACCAGGAAACGCTTTTCAAATCCTATGGCTTTAAAAAGGATGAACAGTCCACCCAAAGCGGATTCAATTTCCTTGCCTTCTTCTTTGCTCTCGATACTTATTATGGTCTGCTGATGAAGCTCCTTGCCTATCAGGTTGTCGGATTTTATACCCTGAAAAATATCTCCGGAGTGCCGCTTAGGGATTGGGAGACATTCGATTCGACTTCGCTAAAAGATAAACTTACGATGCTTGAAAACGGCGGTATCTTCCGGGCGGAACCACTGAACATCCGCAATTTTCTGGAAGGCGATTTGCTCTCGTGGTATCTGAATGATTGGAACGAATCGATTGAAGGCGCCATCCGCAGTATCATTCAGCGGCTTAACCAGTATGACCCTGAAACGATGGAGATTATGCCGGATGAAACCCGCGACATCCTCAAAAAACTCTATCAGTTCCTCGTTCCCAAACAGATTCGCCATGACCTCGGCGAGTATTATACACCCGACTGGCTTGCCGAACGCTGTCTCAATCAGGCTGGTTACGGCGTGGATCGAACAGACCTTTTGCAAATGCGATTACTCGATCCGGGTTGTGGTTCTGGTACGTTCCTGATTCTTGCTATCAAACGGGCTAAGGAACATGCGCGACTGAACGGCGTTGATCCCGCCGAAGCACTCGCGCTGATTACCAGTAACATCATGGGCTTTGACCTGAATCCTCTTGCAGTTATCTCTGCCCGCACCAATTACCTGCTTGCCATCGCCGATTTGTTGAAATATAAGAAGAAAGAATTGACGATCCCGGTATATCTGTGCGACAGCATCAATCCCCCGCAGGCGCGCGTCGCGAATGAAATGACCCTCTTTGAAAAGAAAGAACCCTACGAGGTCAAGACGGCGGTCGGCAATTTTCTCTTCCCGCATGTGATTGTGACCAAAAAGTATCTCAACGATTTAGCGACGCTCCTGGAAGAAAACGTGAAAGTAGGAACATCCGTTCAGGAGTTTTTGAAGAAGGTTAAGACCCAGTTCAACCTCTCAGAGGAAGATTTTGCCGAAGCCGAGCTTTACCTCGAGGACACCTATTCCAAGTTGCTTGACATTGAAAAGCGCGGCATCAACGGTATCTGGGCAAGAATCATCAAGAACGCCTTCGCGCCGCTCATGTACGAGAACTACTTCGACTTCATTGTTGGCAACCCGCCGTGGGTGAATTGGGAAGACCTGCCGCAAAGCTACCGGGACCAAACAAAAATCCTCTGGGAGAATTATGGTTTATTTTCTTTGTCGGGTCACGAAGCTCGTCTCGGCGGCGGCAAGAAAGACATTTCGATGCTCATGATGTATGTTGCCATCGACAAATACCTGAAAGATAAATGCAAACTCTGTTTCGTCATCACGCAAACCCTATTCAAAACTCAAGGTGCGGGAGATGGATTCCGGAGATTTCAACTCGGAAAAGACGGGGCATTTTTCAGAATTGAACAGTTAGATGATATGGTCACCTTACAACCGTTTGAAGGTGCAACAAATCGTACTGCGCTCGTTTCCTGTATCAAAGGCGAAAAAACAGTCTATCCTGTTAATTATCTTCTCTGGAAAAAGAAAGAAAAAGGCATCATCCCTCTCAATAACTCCTATAAGGAAACGGAGACAGCGACCGTCCGACGAATGTTGAGAGCGCAACCTGTCGGTGAGAGTGAAACATCGCCGTGGATGTCAGCGAAACCGAAAGCGCTAACAGCAATTAGAAAGGTGATTGGACAAGCGGAATATAGGGCATACGAAGGAGCTAATTCTGGGGGTGCAAATGGAATTTATTGGATTAATATTTCCAGTGAAAAAGATGGCCTTTTAATAATCGAAAATTTGAATGAAATCGGTAAGAAAAAGATCAAGGCAGTCCGAACAGAGATAGAGAAAGAACTGGTTTATCCTTTGCTTCGAGGGAGAGATGTTGAACGATGGAAAGCTGTACCATCAGCCCAACAAATCGTAGCTCAAGACCCAAAGACAAGAAAAGGGTATGAATTAAAATGGATGGATGAAAATTGTCCCAAAACCAGAGATTACTTTATGGGATTTGAGGAGGAATTACGTGCTCGATCAGCATTTATAAAATACCAAGAGGACTCTGCTCTATGGTCTCAATTTAATATCGGTACCTATACCTTTGCTCCTTACAAAGTCGTATGGAAAGAACAATCCTCTGAGTTTGAATGTGCCGTTGTGTCTTCTGTAGATGGGAGGGTGATCGTTCCCGATCATAAGTTAATGCTCGTGCCATTTGATAATGAAGATGAGTCGCATTATGTCTGTGCGTTGCTGGCATCAACAATCGCCCGTTTTATTGTTCAGGCATATACCATTTCAACTCAACAGAGTACGCATATTCTCAACAACATCAAGATTCCCAAATATGTTGCGGAGAACGAAACGCACAAAGACCTTGCCCGTCTCTCTAAACAATGCCACGAGAAAGCGTCGGCGGGCATCAGCGTGAGCGACCTTGAGGAGCAGATAGACGAATTGGCGGCGGAGTTGTGGGGTTTGACCAAGGAAGAGATGAAGGACATCCGGGAGAGTCTGGAGGAGATGAGATGATTGAACCCAATAAGAATGATCTAAAGAAGGGAGAACAATATGGCTGATTCACCAGTATTGAACCTGCACAACAGCTTACGACAGGCCAAAGAGCGATGGGCTGTATTTCTCGGTGCCGGATCGAGTTACGACTATGGTATCCCGACAATGAGTGAAATTGCTGAAATCCTACGGGGTTTGGTTCGGGATAACAAACCGGAACACGGAATCTCAGAGCCGACTTTAGGACTATTGAAGACGCTTTGCCCAAACAACGAGAAGATGCCCGCGAAATGGAACATTGAGGACTTGCTGACCAGACTATCTCAACTCCTCGACGCAACGAAGGATGAACATAACGCATTCACCAAGGTGACAACTACTGTGGGAGATTCCGAGATTCCAGAGACGGTAATCAGGCAGGCTTCGGAAGAACTCATTGGATTTATGGCAGAGATGTGCGACCTATCGAGCCATAAATATACAAAACATGGCTCCGGCAAAGTGGACTATTTGGCCGATTTTGTCTTGGTTATGTCTTCATTTGGAAAACCGGCAAACAAACTCATTCGCGTGTTTACCACGAATGTTGACCTATGCGTTGAAGCGGCATTGGTCCACTTATCACAACGGCCTCGTGCCGAACGGCGGCCAGACCTTGTCTTTGTCGACGGCTTCGAGAGTTCGATACTGCCAACGTTCAACATGGGATGTTACAGACGCGAGACGGCTTCCTTCGGTGATAGGTGCGCTGTCTATTACTGGAAACTACACGGCTCCATTAACTGGACTTATTCCCAAGCCATCAGCAGCAGCGGACCACCCGAGAAGAAAGAGGAATTCTCCGATCAATCCATAATCGTGCGACGCATAGAAAACGACTTGTCCGAAAGTCTGGCGAATTGCGGCGCGGTGTCGGGCAAGCAACCGGCCGCTAACAAGAGAATCGTGATTTTTCCGACCCCGGCTAAGTACTCGCAGACGTACACTTTTCCGTATATGGATATGTTCGAGGCTTTCCGCCGCACACTGGAAGAAATCGAACTGCTGATTTGTGTCGGAACGAGTTTCCCAGATAAACATATCCGCTCAGCGATTCGCTCGTTTGTTGAGCGTGACAACACACTCCTTTTCGTTATCGACCCTCAGGTCAAGGAAGACACTTTGAAATCCATCTTTGGATCCTCTCGGTCAGTTCAACCAGTCATTAACATGGGCTTTGCCCAGTTTGTTAAGGAGTTCAAGGCGCTCGATGCCATGACTTCCACAGCGCAGACATCGGAGGGCGCATCATGAGCAAGAATATTGGACATGTTCTGGCCGTTTCTGGCTCGCAGCTCACGGTGGAGGTTGATCCGCAGTTGAGCGACCTGCACGTGCGTCACGAAGGGGCGACGTACATAGTGGGACAGCCAGGAACCTATCTGATTATTGACGCAGGCCATGACAAGCACCTTGTCCTTGTCACGACTGTCAGAAAAAGCCAATGGACACCCGTCGCGCCCGCCGTCAGCGCGGGACAACCTAGTGCAATACTGCCAGCGGGGAATTTCCCGTTTCTCCCAACGCCCATAACTCAGATGGATAAGACGCTTATTGACGGCGTGCTTGTCGGCACGATTGTTGGCGGCACGTTCCAGGTTGGCGTGTCCCGTCTGCCGGTAGTTGGTGATGTTGTCACGCTGGCGCTGGAAGATCACCTTCGCATTGCCCTTTCCCCACCACCGGACCGGAAGGTTGTTTCCATTGGCAACTACGTTGATTCTGACCTGCCGGTTTATCTAGACGTGGATCATCTCCTAGGCAAGCACACGGCTATTGTCGGCACCACGGGTTGCGGAAAGTCATACATGGTTGCCCGCCTGATTCAGCAACTTGTGACTGATTATCCCGGCGGCAATATCGTGGTCTTCGATCTTCATGGCGAGTACAGCGACTGTTTTCCGGATGCCAGGCACATCCGTGCCGACCTGCTTTCACTGCCCGCATGGCTGCACGGCTTTGATGACCTTTTTCAACTCTGCGCCGACTTGGGAAACCAGTTCAATATTCACAATCAAAGTTGGGCATTCAGGGAGGGGATTCTGAAACTCAAGCAGGCCTACTGCAAAGATGTACTCAACGACAAAGTCCTGGCCGAGAAAGTGGATCTGGACGCTCCTGTTCCGTTCGACATCACAAAGCTCCAGAACTATCTCCACAACCAGAATACAGCGACTCAAGACAAGTCGGATAACTGGGCACTGGAGGCGGGTGAAACGGAGGACTGGTTCGGTAAGAAGATGAAATTCCAGCCAAAGAAAACAGGGTCCGTTTCTGGCGGTCCCATGAATGGTCAGTTGGATCGCCTCGTCTTGCGTGTGGACTCTCGTCTTAATGATCCGCGTCACGCGTTCATGTTCAAATACACACTCAAGGATAAGGATAAGGGGAAGGACGAACTTCCCGACATAGTGCGGAAGATGACCGGCTTCCTTGGCGACAAATCGACACCAGTCACGGTGTTTGACCTTAGCTACCTTCCCTCTGAGACCGTTGGCACAGTTGTCGCAACCATTTCCCGGATGCTTTTTCAAACGCACTTCTTGGCGGAACGAGGTGAAATCACGCCGACACTCGTAGTTTACGAGGAAGCACACAACTACATTTCACGAAGTGGTCACGGAGCCTACGGCGAAGCAAGCGACAGTGTGGAGCGCATTGCGAAGGAAGGCCGAAAATTCGGCATCGGGGCTCTTGTGATCAGTCAGCGACCGAGCGAACTGAGCGAAACGCTGTTGAGTCAGTGCAACACTTTTCTGTGTATGCGTCTTGCGAACACCGCCGATAAAAACCATGTGGTAGCCTTGCTCCCGGATTCGATGAAGATGTTAACTGATGTCTTGCCTGCTCTGCCTCGTGGTCAAGTCATTGCCATCGGCTTGGCGTCGAAAATGCCCGTTCGACTTGAGGTGTCTGCGATTGGCGACAAGAAGCGTGTCCCGAACAGTGGCGATCCAGAATTCGGACGGCATTGGAGCGCTAAGATCGAGCAGCGTAAGGAACCGGACATCGCCAAGATTTGCGATTACTGGATTCGGTCAGAGAAGCCGAAGCCGGTGATATAGTACAATGGGAAGAAATCCAAATGATAAAAGAAATCATAGAGTATTAGGAGCAATCGTGGCGGCTGAAAATCTATATCGGAATTTGGGGTGTGAGATTGGACTTGACAATCGAACCGGCAGTGATTAAAATTAAAATGCTTTTAAGGAATTGGGAATGAGTTTGCGGTTTGTCAAAGAAGTAATTATTTACGAAGTTATTTAAAAGGGGCAGAGGCTTCTTGATGCATAAACCTGGTTGTTTGTAGAAAGACCTTTTAACATGGGAAGTCTGCAAAATAAGCGAACAATATCCAGGAAAGAGGAGGTATTAATGTTGAAGCATCTAAAGAATGAAGAAATCCAACCCGGATTAGAAAAAACGATCAATATGACTACTGTGAAAAGGTTAGGCTTGTATGGTCTGCTTGCTGCGGCCTTTCTCTCTTTTGGCACTCCTGCAATCAGGAATCTGGAAGCCCAAGAAAAGCAGAGTAAGATAGTCTTCACTAAAGGCTTCGTGCCTCAGGAATGTTACTCCATCGATTCTGATGGTTCAAACGTAAAGAAAATTGAGTCGAGTTGGACTCTTCCTAAAGGATTTGTACCCGATGAACCAGAAGTAATCCACATAACTGATGGGGACGAGATTCATTACACGAGAGAACCTGAAGTTTGTGACAAATCCCCTGATGGAACAACATATGTAATAAGTGCTCCTTTTTTCACAGACCAATCCTTTACTAATGATACGGATGGCGGAAGCGACCTTTATCTTTTCAATACGAAGACGAAACAATCCACCAAGATTTTCAGTGGCGGAGACTCTGTCTTAGTAGGCTTAGCAGACGGTGCACAACTAGCGCCTAGTGGAAAGTATATTGTATTTACCGAAACTCATAAGAAAATGCGTACAAGGGACAGTCAGTACACCTCGTCTATACGCGTTTTAGATCTGCCGACCAGCACACCTAAATCACTCTTATCCACTCGTCCGCTTGTTGAGGTGCCTAACAATGGTTTATCGCCGCCAGCCCTGTCACCTGATGGCAAATCCTTGGCATATTTCAATTATGAGCTTCTGCAAGATGGAACTGTACAATGTGGAATCTATGTCATGAATTTTGAGTCCGTTCAAACGAAGAAAATTTTTGGAAATCAGTTCGGAAACATTCTTTCAGGTACTGTTTGGTCGCCTACGAGTGACAAATTAACACTTGCAGCACGCGACTCCCAAAAAACAATGAGCATCTATACAATAAACTCTGATGGTTCTGGATTGAAGAAGGTAGTCTCAAACCCCATTCCATACAGTGTGAACGGGATCATTCTAAGAGATTGGACCCAGCCGAATCAGGCCCTCACGAACCGGCCGTAGAGGAGAGCCGGCAGCGGATTTGTTACTGCGGCCACTAGGATTGCTATTGCGCAGAAAAGGATGGTCCCGATCGGGGCTTCCCAAATCAAGTCACTTGCGCTCAGAAAGCCAGTTGTCAGCACGCCAGTGAAAGCGTAGACAAGACAGGTTATATAGCGAATATTCGGCGTACCAGTCTGTTCCGGAGCAGGAGGCCCGGAACGAGAGAATAGGAATACTACAGATTTTCTGCTATTACAGGGATTGCCCTTTGATCACATCCAGATAATCGTCCATTAGTACGGTACTGATAGATAATTCAGTACAGCGGAAATTCTATCTAAACCGTATCCCGGGCGCGATCGTGAAGAAGACCGGTGGTCCCGGTATCAAGCTCACCGAAAAGTCAGGCTTGCCTGCCAGAGCGTAGTCATACTCGATTTCACCGGCGTACCAGAAAAACCGGTACTGCATATTTTTGGAATGTTTCAGTAATCCCTCATCAAAATAACCGGGCAAATCCTTCCAGTCCTGCCGGTAAAACAGGGTCGGGCCGTTGCCGATCGTGAAAGTATGCGGTCCGCTTTTCCCGCAAAGGCGCAGTCCCAGATGGGTAAAGCCCGCCGGCAGAAAGGCGCAATCCAGCATGACGGCTTGCGCAAATTTGACCGAGACAATTTCCTTATAGATGAAATATTCGGCTGACAGGACTACCCCCAGGTGGACAACCATTTTGCCTTTTTTACCGAATTTGATCCGATACAGATGCGGGTTTTGGTTCTTCTTCAGATGCCCTGATAATCCGATTACCTTGACACTGAAAATAACCCCGGCATTGCCGGTTTTTCCCGGAACCATAACCAGCGCCAGAATCAATAACAAGGGTAAAAATATTTTCCTGCGCAGGTACTTGTCAGGAACAGGTAGAATCGTTCTTTGTGTCCGTATCATAAACTGAATTGGTTTCCTGCTGGCATGCTAAGAGTTCGGTGGTTTTAAATCGACTTTCAGGCAGATCTGTCTTTGGCCAATGACAGACCGAGTTCATTTAACTGTCGCTCATCAACTTCCGTCGGGCAACCATCCATTAGCGAGGCGCCGCTGGTCGTTTTCGGAAAGGCAATCACTTCGCGCAGGTTGTCGGCCCCTGCCAGGATCATGACTAAGCGGTCATAACCAAGCGCGATTTCTCCGAGAATGTGAGTCGCCGTGCTTTCATGCTCGTCCATTTCGATAGAATACGGCACATTCTGCTCTTCCAGAAACACGATACCGCGAACAATAAAAACCTTGATGAGGTCCCCGGAAGT
>JBAZPA010000031.1:0-9976 GCA_041648435.1 archaeon | reverse complement strand
AATCGCGCGCCGAATCGAGCGTCAGCATGTCGCCTTTTCGATTCCACTGATGATGAATCAGTCCGAATCCTGCCGAACAATCCGAAAATGCCGGGACGAAGATCGGCACCTCTTTTTTGTAGGCGGAGAAAACGACGGATTTGTCGGTCTTAACGCCGTTCTTTTCGAGATACTTGCCCATTTCAAAAATGAATTCTCTGGAAGAAAACGGCCGGAGTGGAAGAGAATTGGCGATTTTTGCGATTGTCTCGTCGCAAATCCGCAATTCGTCCTCGTCGATGTAAGTATCGTAAATCCGGTCGATGGCGAGATCGCGCAATTCGCTGTCATGGACGAACGGTGTGCCGATGTAATGTTTGAAACCGAGCGCTTCGAAGAAATCCTGATCGACGATGACGGCGCCTGTTGAAACAATCGCGTCCACCATATTGGCTTCGATCATATCGACGACGACATTTTTGAGTCCGGCGCTGAAGAGCGAACCGGCCAGCGTCAGAATGACATTGCAGTCTTTGTCTTTCAACATGCGGTTCAGAATATCCGCCGCGACGGCGAGATTCCGTGCCTGAAATGCCATGCCGCGATAAGAGTCGATTATCGGTCGCGCGTCAAACGATTTGACGTCGATGTGCTGAATGGTCTTCTGAAGGTAGTCATTTTTTTTCATTGTTCTTTTTCCCTGAAAAAATCATGCTGAGCGTTCGGTAGATCAGTTTAGCGGCGGCAAAGTCCGGAGAGCGGTTTGTCGAACCGGGCATCAGTTCGTTGACGTCCATGCTGACGATATTTTTGGCTCCGGCGACGGCGTGAATGACGTTCAAAATGTCATACCAACCCAAACCGCCGGGTTCGGGCGTTCCCGTCGATGGAAAGAATGACGGATCGAACACATCCACATCGACTGTGATATAGACGTTGTCCGTCAAAAGATTGACAATTTTTTCAATGACATTTTCCGTTCTGTAAAAATCATGCGCAAAGAAGACGCGGCTTTTGTCCATAATGCCGAGTTCGCTGATGTCCATCGAGCGAATGCCGACCTGAACGATTTTGGCGTATTCGTGCGTGCGCGCCATGACGCAGGCGTGGTTGTACCGGCTTCCTTTGTAGGACTCGCGCAAGTCGGAATGCGCATCGAACTGCAGAACAGTCAGATCCTTGTAACGCTCCGCCATGGCTTTGACGATTCCGATGCTGATCGTGTGTTCGCCGCCGAGACCGACGACGAATTTTTTATCCTTCAAAAGTCCTTTGACCGTCTTGTAAACTGCGTTGACCATCAGTTCAGGCTCTTCGGGACAAACCACCGGCTCCAGCGTGGCGATTCCCTGTTTATAGACCATCGAATCGGTTTCGATGTCGTAGAGTTCCAGATAGCCGGAAGCGTCGATCAGCGCTTCCGGTCCTTCGTCGGCGCCTTTTTGCCATGTCGATGTGTCATCGTAAGGAATCGGCAGAACGACAATTCTGGCGTTATCATAATTACAATAGGGCTCGGCGAGCGCGCAGAAAGCCCCGGTAGAACATTTGTATGTCATGCGTTTATTCGGTTCTGACTTTTGCCGATATGGGAAAATCCTCGCCTCTCTCGCGAATGAAAGATTTGACGGACTTGGATTGGAAGAAGTTCACGACGTAATTCTTCGCCATTTCCGTGTCAAAAGGCTTGCAGGAAAAAAGATCGACAAAAACGAATTTTTTCTTGGGATAAGTGTGCAGGGAAATATGACTCTCCGCGATGATGACGACGCCCGTGATGCCGCTCTCTTCCGGATCGTCTGCATTGTACCGGAAAACATACGGTTGGGTGATTTTTGTCATTTTGATTTGGAGCGGGAGTTCGGATAAAAGTTTGAAGCAGGTTTCGAGGTCATTCAAGATTTCGGGATTGCAGTCATTCAAATCCAACATTAAGTGTGGGCCGTATCCATGAGTTCGCTTCTCCATCTCGCATAAACCCTCCTATAAAAAGTTCTCAACAACACGTTTCTGTCTGAATCGGAAAAATCAATCAATTCATAACGGAAAAAGCGCGCTATTATACGGCATTTTTTGATTAATTCAAACACTTTTTTCTGGCGAAGAATTGCTGATCGTCACAGCGCCGAAAATTGCCGGACGCAATGGAGGCGTGGTAAAAAAACTGACCACGAAAAGGGACGAAAGGAGACAAAAGTATATTTCCCACAGAACACGCGGAATGACACGAAAATTTTAACCACGAAAAGGGATCCCGAAGTATCGGGGCAGGCTGAAAGGAGATTTTTTAAATGATGCCGAAAAAATCCATTTCCCAATGACAAATGACAAATGACTGATATATCCATCCGCATAGATTTGTTGCTAACTGAAGTTATGAGTGAAATGAATTTCTTGTTTTTGATCGAACGATCATTAAATTGAACCAAAAGTTAGTGAAGGATGTCTTGGGAAATATTAAAAGTCTGCTCATGGATTCCGTTTTAAGAAACAAACGGCGCTCCGTTCTGGAGGCGGGAATCAAGCAGGAGATTGATGAAATCGGTGCGTGTCTGACCGATCTGATTGCCGCCGACAGCGCTCAGGAAGACGCTCTGCGACTGAGGACGACGCTCTATGATGAGGTCATGGCAGGTTTGAAGGAACTTGAAAACATCAAGCGGAAAATCCGGAAAACGGCCGACCTCTGTTTTATGGATAACAAGAGTGTTCTCGCCGAATTCAGATCTGTCGTTCCGCCCTATAAGGCCAAAACGACGACAACAACCACGGAAACCGGAACGAATCCATAGATGAATCGAAACCCTCCCGGAGGTTTGGAACCTCCGGGAGGATTAACAAACAATTCTTGAAATTATCCTGACTATTTGGTAACCTTAACCTAGAGTTTGAAAGGTTTATGATTAAATGATTTTTTTACGGTACGTACGAGCAAGGATTAGACCATGCCGCAAAATATAAAAATTCAGATCAATCCCGATATATTGACATGGGCAAGGGAAGAAGCAGGCTACAAGCCTGAGGATATCGCTGGCAAACTTCATATTCCTACTGAAAGATATACTCATTGGGAAACAACCGGAGAAGAAATTCCGCTCGGTAAAGTAAAGGAGATCGCGACTTACTATAAAAGACAGTTAGCCGTATTCCTACTTCCTTCCCCGCCACCTAAGATAAAAAAACCGAACGATTATAGAAATCTGGCAATCAGTCAGGTCGGATTATCTCATGAAATAATGATGTCTTTAAGAAGGACATCCAATTATCTTACTCTTGCGGGAGAGATTTTAGGTGATCAGTACTGGAAAGATCAATACCACTGGCAAATTGAAGTGAAAAACCTGATGGAGAAAGAAACCGATAAAAATGATCTGCTGATCAATTGGTTAAGAAATACAGTAAAAATCGACATTAATGAACAAAAAAAATTCAGGGGGAACGAAGAAGCTTTTCGCAAGTGGCGAAATAGTATCGAGCAGGAACTTGGTGTATTCATTTTTCAGTTTGATATGCCGGAAGAGGAGATTGACGGATTCTGTTATGCCGACGATAAACCGCCATATGCAATTATTGTTAATAAAAAACATGCGGCCTGTAAAAAAATATTCACCATTTTTCATGAACTGAGACATATTTTCCAACACCAGTCCGGTATTTGTCTGCCTGAAAGTACCAGCAATGTGCAGGGGGATGAGTTGGTTTGTAACAGTTTTGCAGGGAAATTCCTTGTTCCCGACTCAGAAGTATCCACTGTCTCTGATATGACAGATTTGACACAACTCGCTATGCAGTTTAAAATCAGCAGGGAAGTCTATTTACGCAGAAGCTTTGAACAGCGTCTGATCAGTAAGTCTGATTTCTTCCGTTTATTGAAAGAAATCAAGGAATCTCCAATACCTAAAAAGAAACCAAATTCCAAGGAAATGCGAATTAAACCGACCGTACTGAGTAAGAGTACACGCGGAGAGAGATTTTATAATTTGATTCTGGATGCCGTTTATAACAATAAGATTGATTATTTTTCGGCGTCCGACGCTCTCGGAATGGGATATTCCTACATAGCTGCCAATGAATAATGATCTGGAAAAAATCTATTGTTTCGATGCCAGCATTTTTATTGCGCTGAACAGAATCAATAACTTTTTTCCTGTTCCGGATATTTGGGATGAACTCGAACATCTGTTTAATTCAGATCGATTGATCTCACATATCTACGTATATGAGGAATTTAAACCGGAACGGGAAAAGCCTGATTTCCTCGCTAAATGGATCAAAAACAAAAAGAAATATTTCTATGGAATCACCGAAAAACAAATACAATTAACCCGCAGAATTTTAGAAAAATTTCCCGATCTGATCGATTATAAAAGAGAGAAAAATCAGGCAGATCCCTGGCTGATCGCTTTGGCTATAGAAAAAAATGAAGAGATTTCGTTGTTTGGCGGGAATAAGGTTTTCTATGTCATTAGTGGAGAAAAACATTCCTCCACCAAGCGAATACCGGCCGCCTGCCGCGAATTCAATGTTACGCACATGAGCTTTGAAGAATTCGCACAGGATAATGGCTGGCGGATTGGACTAATTAAGATATAAGATTGAAGTAAATACTCTAATTTCTCATACGGAGTAAACTATGCCGACATTGCAGTTCAAAGGTAAAAATATCATCTGGAATCACCACCTGTCCGTGCCGTATCATACGCTGGATGAAATTGGGGATTTAAACTTCCAGCCGGAAAAGGCGAACGGCAACCTGATTATCGAAGGCGACAACCTGCTGGCGCTGAAAGCCCTCCTGCCACACTACGCTGGGAAAGTGAAATGTATCTACATTAACCCGCCCTATAAGGCCATTCTTATGTCGAACCTCCCGGAGGTTTGGAACCTCCGGGAGGATTGGAAAACAACAATCATGTTGAACAGGCACAGTGGGCGGTTTATGGATAGTGTCCTTTCTTGCCGGAGTTTCCCGCCCACGCCTGTTCATGTGATGAAAAGAGATGGAATAATATGACGCAATTCTCGGCGGCATTCTTCATTCAGGCGATTAAGGATAATCTTTTAAAGAAATATCGTGCTGATAAAATTGAAAAACTACTCTATTCACTCTCATGTTTTAATGTCGAACCGATTCTTTCTGATTTGCCGCTCGATATAGATCCGACGCTCGCGGTAGTGCATAACCTCATCTGTCGCGGATTGCCGACGCGAATGAGCCTTAATCTCGAAAAGAAATTCATTGATGCTTTCGGTTTCTTCAGTGAAAATGAATACGAGAAATCCCAGGGAGCAATCGGCTACATTCTGGATGGCGAATCGGAGAGATATTTCGAAGCTTTACATGTCATCGATCCTAGATGGGATAGATCGAGTCGAAAATATTCACTATCTTGGGAAAAATTAGGCAGTGAGTACGAAGACGATTTTCTCTTCAAATCTCTTCCAAAATACAGCGGAACCGGCGACTTCATAATTCAACTAATCGAAATGCAACGCTCCATCACCAGTATTCTGGAAAATAGAGGCGATCCTGAGAAGTTGCCAGAGATACTTCAGCAAAATTTCCGTGATCAAGTCTGCGATTTTTCTATCGAATTCGCTTATCCAATCGAAAATAAAAATGGCATCGTCATAGAAGTCGATGGCAGACAACATAAACCGGTTAATCAAGGTGGTACACCCGGCCAGTATGAACTGGATATTCAACGTGATATTGTAGTTGAGAAAGCGAAATGGCTCAAAACGCTCAGAATTCCGACTGATCAATGGGATAATCTGGAATCGGCGCTCAGTCGTTTCCGAGAATTGGTATCTGATGAATATTTCCAAAATATGAAGAGGAATTTCGAGAATAAAATATTCGACGATGAACGCTTGGATATTTTACAGTTAACACTAAGTCCGATCGCTATTGGCAGAATTCAAAAGACCCTGATTGAACTTATCATCAGAAATGTTCTGGATTTGAAAAAAACCGTTTGGAAAATAGCGATTGTCGAGCGAGATGTCCCGTGTGGATATTTAGCAATTGAGGGTTTTCAAGAACTATTTGATAATTTGCTAGGTCTTCAAAAAAATCCGAACATCCGCTTGCCTAATATAGAAATTCAGACTTACTGTTCCGAAGAATTTTTCTTCTCCAAGTTAAATCAACCATATGGTAACAATCTTAAACTCATTTCAGAAACTTCAAATGATCAGAACGAATATGACCTGATGATTGATATATCGGTATTGCTTCATGAAGGTCTCGCCAGTCGTGATACTCACTTGAATTATCGGAATTATGTCGAAATACGGTCGGTTCAATCGATTCAAAGTAAGCGAACATTTTATACTGCTGAACCGATTATTTATGCCGAAATCCTAAAAAAGGGAAAGATTGTATATAAACAAATTACAGACAGAGAAAAACACCTGCGTTACTTCCTGCAGGCAATTTTCAGAAAAGAGAACTTTCGTGAGGGACAGGTTAAAATTCTTGACAGGGCACTCAGGCAAAAAAATGTCATTACTCGTCTCCCCACAGGAGCAGGTAAATCGCTGACCTACCAACTTGCAGGTTTATTACAGCCGGGTATTGTCTTAGTTGTTGATCCATTAGTCTCTCTGATGCGTGACCAAGACCATAATCTGAGAAAGAATGGAATCGACTCGACAACTTTTATTAACCGTACTATCAATCCAAAAGAACGCGACAGGCGCTGTAATCTGATGGCCGAAGGCCATTTTCAATTTGTTTTCATTTCACCGGAACGGCTTCAAATCAAAGAATTTCGTGATTATCTAAAGAGTATGAAAAACCACTATTTTTCTTACTGCGTCATTGATGAGGCGCACTGCGTCTCAGAATGGGGACATGATTTTAGAACATCGTATTTGAGATTGGGGGAAAATGCGAGACAATATTGCCATACCTTCAATAAACATCTGACAATTCTTGGACTGACCGGCACAGCTTCCTATGATGTCTTATCTGATGTTCAAAAGGAATTGGACATTAACGACGAGACCGCAATTGTAGATCCTGAAAAGTATGAGAGACGAGAATTAAAATTCGCGATAAATGATGTCGGAGAACCAAACGTGCCCACTAATGCCGACGGGTTTGCAATAAAAGCCGCCGTTTCAGTACTAAAACTGGAAAAATTATATCAGATTATCGAAAACCTGCCACTGCAAGATCGGGAAAATGGAGAAGAGTGTACAAGCCTTAAGGATTTTTTCTTTACACAATCATCTTTGAAAAATGCCGGGATTGTTTTCTGTCCGCATAAAAGTGAAAATAGTCCTTTTGGCGTCAAAAGAATATATGGTTCATTATTAGAACGTTTTCCAGAACTAAATAATATCACTGGCAAGTATCATGGAAGTAGTAATTCAGATGAGAATGATGATACAGATTTTGGTGAAATTCAAGATTGTTTTATAAATGATGAACTACTCCTGATGATTTCAACAAACGCTCTTGGAATGGGAATTGACAAATCTAACATACGATTTACAGTTCACTATAACATGCCTCAATCTATCGAAGCTTTCTATCAGGAAGCCGGACGTGCTGGACGCGATAGAAAAATAGCACATTGTCATGTACTTTACAGTCCCTTTAAAATACATAATAACGATGAAGAAATTTCAGTCGATAAGAGTCTGATGCTTTCCTTTCATCATAATTCATTCCCCGGTGCTGAAAAAGAAAAAAGAGTCTTAAACGAACTCTTAGATGAAATTTCTTACCCTGATGAATATACGATAGACAAAATTAACGAAGAAATTTCAGAGGAATTTGACGAGGATATTAGACTCAAAATTTGGTTTGGAGACTATCTGCTTAGAGATGGCACTGTACATAAAAGACTTTATATAAATGGAAATGAATATCCTAAAGGATATGGATACATTGATTTAAGAACTGAACGACTGGTAGCGGAAGAAGGACAGGATAAAATGATTTTACAGGAAACCGAATCGCTAAAGATTATTGAAAAAACGTATCAGGTCCTCAGAAAGAAAAAAGATCCCAATAAGTCATTCTTAGAATGGGTAATTTGGAAAAAATCAATAGGTCGCACCGAAGGTATTGAGAGAAAAATTGCTCGTGAATCTTCTACTTCAATAACAATTCCGTTCATAAGTAAAGAAGTTCAGGATATCATTAATTTGTGGGATGACAGAGACATGGCGTTTGATGAGGATCTAGTTCTTAAAGCCTATCCATACACCACATCTTCTGAGGAATTTATTAAAAGTCTTAATGGAAAATACTATCGTAAAACTGGTAGATGGCTACAACTGAATCAGATACAGACTACCAGTATTAAAAAACTGTATCCTTTCATCCGAGATCAAAACGATACATTCAAAGCAGTTTACCGTCTATCTATTATCGGAATAATAGACGACTATTCGGTGGACTATAAATCAAAAACTATTATCGCAAAAATTTCTAAAAAGACTAAAGAGGACTATCTTTATAATTTGACCAGGTACATTGGCAGATATGTGACTGAAGAAGTTAAAAAGAAAGTCGACACAAATGTATTTTCAGACTCGACTGACGAAGAGACTCCGTTAAAAAAATGCTGTAACTATCTGATCGATTTCGTTTACTCCACAATTGCGAAAAAACGGCGAATGGCAATAGACTCAATGGAAAATGCTATAAAGAACGGAGTAGACGGAGGGAATTTTGCAGAGAGAATAAACACATACTTTGATTCGAAATATATTCCTGATCTGAGGCCTTTTACCCTTAAATATTCGATTGATACCGTTTGGGATTTTATGAAAATCACGAAAGGTGAACCAAATGAGATTAGTCACCTACGTGGTGCGTGTGACCGGTTACTGGAAGTGAATCCTGAAAATGCCGCATTTTTAATACTACGAGCATTCTCCGGTTTTCTTATTCCAAACTACGACAAACAATCTACGGTTATGGATTTCCGCAATGGGTGGAAGATTTTAAGAGAAATAAAAGAATGGTCACGGATAGAATACTTAGAGCATTTCTCACATTTCTATCGCATTTTAGTTGACTATAACCAGAACATCAAGCATTATCTTGATCTCGAAATAATGAATGAACATAAGTCCTGGTTGAAGGAGTTTAACAATAATTTTTTAAAGGGAATGGATTATGATGGAAAATGATGAAATCAACAAGTCTCTCTCAGAATTGCAGGAAGAACTCGGTAAGTTGAAAACTGCTGCCGAATTAATTCAAATTGCTAAAGAAAGCGCTGAAAAAACAGTAAATGAGACAAAGGAAAAAATCTCTGAACTGATAAATCAATCGAAAGAAGTCACAGAGAAAGTGGTTAAGGAGTCAAGGTTATTAAACGAAAAAGCCACCAGACTTCTGGATTCTACGGAAGTTTTGACAAAGAAATTGGATAAAGTCGATTTTCCGATTAGATTAGATAAAATTGATGTGACAGTTAGCGGGATCAATCTGGGATTACAAAACTTATCGGCTCAGATGGATTCTGTAGAGAAGCACATAGCGAAACAGGTTGAAAATCTCGGTGTGGACTTACTTAAAAAAAGTTCTGGTCTTTCTAAGAAAATTAACTGGATTCTTGTTTTGAATATCATAATTGTTCTCATCTGTTTTCTTATTACAATTTCAAAGTAAAATGGAGATAAAAATGAAACGGTCAGGTGAATGAAAAAATAGCATTTGAAAAAGTTCTGTTAAGTAAAATTTCCGATAATCTAACCGGACAGCAGAAAAAAAATAAGATTAGGAATATCCTGCAGGATTTGAAAAGGAAAGGCAAGATCATCAACGAGGGTAAATTCTGGACAATTAATCCTGGAAATGATTTTAAAGCATGAATTACTTAGACATTTTCAAAGATATCCTTAGACATTTTTTAGATATCTGTCAGAGAGAATTCGGATGAATTACTTAGATATCTTTAGACATTATTTTAGACATTTTATAGGCTGAAAAACTATGACAAACTCCATCGACTCCATCAAACACAAT
>JBAZPA010000030.1:0-10024 GCA_041648435.1 archaeon | reverse complement strand
CGTCAGTTTCTTCCGCCCGTTCTGGGGCGATTACTGGATCGTCGAACTCGATCCGGATTATCAATGGGCGGTCGTCAGTAATTCAAAAGGATCGACCTGCTGGATTCTTTCCCGAACGCGCCAGATGAATGAAGCATTGTACAGCGATCTGGTGGAACGTTGCCGGGCAAAAGGAATTGACGTCAGCCGGTTATTGAAAACGCCACAGGAATGTGGTCACTGAAAAAAGTATTCCCACTGTGTTAAATTACTTAACACAGCTGAAATAACACCTTGAGAATGTAGAAAATTGTATTTGAATGAAGGGCTATTTTTCCGCCGATAAAAGCTTTTTTATCAAGTACCCCGCCAGATAAACGGGAATGTAAATTCTCGTTCCGGATCGTTCTGTATTTCGGGCGCTGAGAATGAACGACTGTTCAGGATGATACCGTTCCTCAAAGACATTAAGGCTTTTTGATTGTGTCACATTTCCCGATTTTACTTCAATAGGAAACACTTTCTCATTCGCTTCCACAACAAATTCAATTTCTGCCGTGCGACCCTCCCAGCAAAACAAATCTTTCAAACCGGCGGATTTCAATTCCTCTGCGACAAAGTTCTCGACGATATACCCTTTATAATTTCCGAAGCCGTAGTTCAAAATCGTATTAGGCGAAATATTCGTCATCGCGTTCAGCAAACCCACATCAAAAAAATAGAGTTTGAACCGGTTTTCCTTCGCATAGCCCATCAGCGGTTTTTCGGCACGTTCAATGATAGAGTTGCGTATGATGAGATTTGCTTTTTCGAGCCACGCGATCGGTGAAGATAGCCGTTCATATCCACGATGACCCGGCACGGCGTCTTTAAACTGGAATTTATTAGCAGATCCATCCAGCGTCTGAGACAGTTGAAGCGGCACATTTCGCCAGAGACGTTCGATTTGGAGCGCATTCATCTTTCCACTGTGTTTAGCAATATCGGATAGATATGAATCAAGCAGGTTTTTCTGAATTTGTCTGACTTTCCGGTATGCTTCAAACGGGTCATTAGAACTTAGCCGAAAAATTTCGACAGATTCAGGCAAACCACCTATAATCAAATATTGTTTCCACAATTCCCATAATTTTTCATGTGCGATTTCCAGTAGCGGTGTAGAAAAACCATAATCTCGTAAAAGATCAACCAATTGATCTTTCTCCAAACCAATCAGAAATTCCTCAAACGACATCGGATGTAAATCCAGAAAAGTGACTTTCCCAACGGGAAACGAATCCCGGTTCAAAGACACACCCAGCAAAGAACCGGCGGAGCAAATGGCCAATTGTGGTATTTTTTCGCAGAAATATTTCAGGCTGGTGAGCGCTTTAGGGCATCTCTGAATTTCATCGAAAATGAGTAAATCCTTTTCAAAATCAATCTTGCGCTCGATATAAAGTTGGAGTTCGTTCAGAATTCTCTGAGGATTAAGGTCAATTTCAAATAACCTTTCAAGTCGGGAGTCTTCTTCAAAATTAACGTAATGGCAATGAGCGAACTCCGCCGCACCGAATTCCTTTAGAACATATGTTTTTCCAACCTGACGCGCGCCGCGCAGAAGAAGCGGCTTACGCTCCGGATCAGTTTTCCACGCTTTCAATGACAGGCTAATGCTTCTTTTCATGGCGTTAATATGAGCACATTGTGTATTTTCTGCAAGGACTTTCTACACAAAATGTGTATTTTCTGCAAGGACTTTTTACACAAGATGTGTACTATTTACAAGGACTTTGGAGATCGGGAGATTTAAAAAGCAACTTCCGCCAAAGTGATCAATGAGTTAGGATTCCGATTTTTCCGGTTCCGGCGAATCGGTTTGGTTCATCAGTATTTCCACCGGCGTCAGATATTTTTTCTTGTTGTTGCATTCTTTACAGGCGGGAACGACGTTCCCTTTTTTGCTTTTCCCGCCGCGGACGATCGGAACGATGTGATCCATCGTCAATTCTTCCGGCGGAAACTTCTGACCACAATAATGACAAATACCCGCCGCAAGTTTCTGCTTCCACCAGCCGGACTTGCGCAACTCTTTCGCCTTTGCCTTTTCGCGGGCAATATGCTTTTCGTCTCGCTCAATGTTAATCCAGTCGGTCATTGTTTCTTCTGTTTTAAGAACCATTCGTACAATTCAGGATTGTCGTAAGTCGCTGTCCATGAATCGTGTTCCGCGGTTGGATAGACGGTCAATCGCACGTTTTCGCCACAGGCTTTCAGCGCCGCAATCATCTCTTCGGATTTGTGAACCGGCACGACGCGGTCCTGCGCGCCATGAAACGCCCAAACCGGAACATCTTTTATCTTGTAAACTTCCAGCGGATTGCCGCCGCCGCAAATCGGAGCGATCGCCGCAAAACGTTCTGGATGTTCGATAGCCCACGCCCACGTTGCGTATCCGCCCATGCTCAAACCCGTCAAATAAATCCGGTTCCGGTCAACGCGATACTTCGAGACGATTTCATCGAATAGCGCGTCCAGCGTATCCAGCGACCACCAGCGGTTTTCCGGACATTGCGGCGAAACGGCGATGAATGGAAAATCCGGTTTCTGGGCGACGATTTTCGGAATGCCATGCCGCTTCACCAGTGTCAGGTTGTTGCCACGTTCGCCCGCGCCGTGCAGAAAAATGATCAGCGGAAATTGTGCATCGCTTTTCTTATAATTTTTGGGTAAAAAGAGCAGATATTGACAGCGAATTGTCTTGCTGACCTTTTTCCGGAAAGTCTGTGGCGTTTGTCCCACTTTCGGCTGAGTCGTCATTCCTGTCATCGCGCAACCTGCCATAAAAACCAACGACGCGAACGCCGCCCAAATGAAAACGTTTTTAACCAAATCGCCACCTCCATATGACAATTTTCCAAGCTTATCAGTCGTCTGTTCGATTGAAAATAAATTTTCCTCATCACGACGGAATTTAATGAATCCGAAAGCCAGTTCGTAACGAATTTCTTCCGGATAATCGCGCCAAGAGGCTTTCTTCTATCGCTCAAAACTGTCTATATTTCGGCGTATGGAAAATGAGACGGAAATTCGGTGTCCTTTTGTCTATCTCGCCCGCCCGGATGGATTTCTTCCTTTTCTGAAGAAAATCGACACGCAGGCGGAACTGACTGAATGGATCGATTCGATCGATCCGCACGCAGAATTGACGCCATCCGACCGGCAAAAGATCGAATTCTTTACCGATCCGTCACTTCTACCCGGCTTTTCCAACCCGATGAATTTTCCAACGACTCTTGAAACGCTGAAGTCCTATCGGCACTGGACGCGGGAAATTTCCGCCAGCCTGAAATTCAATCTACTCAATCGAAGCGAAACCGGTCATAAAATGCGCCGTGAATTGATGTCGCTGTTAGAACGGTTTGCCGATCGGATCCGGCCGTGCGCCGTTTTCCGAAAAGTCACCGCCAGCCGAAACGAAACCGGTATTTTTCTTCAGGATTCCGGACTGGAATTCACCGGCCGGTATTTACATCGCTTTATAACCGAAGATCGGTCTTTCCCGCTGATTTGCTACGTCGTCAGCATCGGTCAGGAAATCGAAGAAAAAGTGCGCGAACTCTCAACCGGCGGCGGCGATGTTTTTCAGGCATATTTGCTCAACGGACTCGGTTCTGGAGCCGCCGATCTCGTCGCCTACGATCTCCAAAAATACATCGAACACCAAAACGGCAGTCGGCTGAAACGTCTCAGCCCCGGTTTTCAGGACTGGCCGCTCACCGACCAGCGCGTCATTTTTCAATTGTTGAAACCGGAAAACGCCATCGGCGTTCGGCTGACGGACGCATGTCTGATGCACCCGCTGAAATCCACGTCGGGAATCATGATCCCGCTGGAAAAATCGTCCGTCGCGGAAAGCGACTTCACTCATCATTTTTAGAGGACTTTTATGTCGATCCAAAAACAACTCGGAAAACAGATACTTGTCATTGCAGACCCGCGAACCGGTATCGCAAAAACAATTGAAAGCGCCAGCAATGCACCGTCGTTTTTCCTCAACGTCGAGTCGCCGGAAAAGGTCGTCGCGGCTTATCAAGCGTTCGCCGATTCCGGCGCAGACATCATTCTCACGAACACAGCAGGCGCACTGAGACCGGTTTTTCAACAAATCGGCAGAGAAAATCTCGTCGAAGCGGTAAACGTCCGCGGTGCCGAAATCGCCCGGAAATGCGCCGGTGATACGGCATCCGTCGCCGGACACATCCAGACGATCGGCTTAAAAATCGAGCCGTTCGGAGAAATCGGATTCGACTCAGCCGTCCGGATTTATTCGGAGCAAATCCAATTTCTGATGAGCGCCGGTATTGACCTGCTCGTCATCGATTCTCTGCACGCGGTTCAGGAAATGCGCGCCGCAGTCATCGCCGCGAATTCGCAGAGAAACGCCATTCCTTTGGCAGTTTTTTCCAAATTCGACAGCGACGGAAATACCGACGACGGGCTGACCGTGGAATCCTTCGCGACGATTCTCGACGGTTTGCGTATTGACGTCGCCGGAATTCTCCAAAATTCCCCCAACAAATCCATCTTCAGACGATTAACGAATTCGACAAATCGTCCGGTCTCGGTCCGATTCCTTCCGGAAATCGGCGATGAAATCGAAAAATCGAGTGCGGCTTTTGCCGACCTCGGAGCGGCAATCGTCGGCGCCACAACACCGGAACAAATTCGCTCCATCTCATCGGCGGTTCGCGGACGGGAAGTCGTTCGGACATCGAAAATTTACCCGCTGAGAATCGCAAGCCGCTCTCGCGTCATCAGCATTGGTGACGGATTGCCATTCGTTAAAATTGGCGAACGCATCAATCCGACCGGCAGAAAGATTCTGGCGGCAGGGATTCGCGACGGCAACTTCGATTTATTGCTGAAAGACGCTATCGCGCAAGCAGAATCCGGAGCGGACGCGCTCGACATCAATGTCGGCATCCCGATGATCGACGAACCGGCGACGATGAAATCAGTCGTTTCGGAAATCCAGCGCGCGGTTTCGATTCCGCTGGTTTTGGACAGCGCGGCGGCGAACGTCCTCGAATCCGGCCTCAAGGTTTACGCCGGAAAAGCGCTCGTCAACAGCGTCAACGGCAAAAGGAAACGACTCGAAGAGGTTTTGCCGCTCGTCCAAAAATACGGCGCGGCGGTCATCGCCCTGACGATCGACGAAACGATTCACGAAACGGCGGAAGAACGGCTGGCAATCGCCCGAACGATTTTAAAAGCCTGTGACGAATTCCGAATCCCGAAGGAAAACATCATCGTCGATGTCGCCGCCATGGCAATCGCCTCATCAGATAAATCGGGAATTCCCGTTCTGAAAGCGATTCAACTTGTCCGGCAGGAACTCGGCCTTCCCGTTTCGCTCGGCATCAGCAATACTTCGTTCGGATTGCCGCAGAGAGCGCTGGTGCATAATACTTTTCTGGTACAGGCCATCGGCGCCGGGCTGGACGCCGCCATATTGAATCCACTGGATGAACAGATTCACGATCTGGTCGCCGCCGCCAGTCTGTTTGTCGGTCGTGATCCCGATTGCCGCAATTACTTGAAAGCCTACCGCTCGAAAAAGCAGACAACGCAGGATTAATCCGGCAACTGTCAGACGAGAATTAAACTGAATCCCTTAAAAGAAGCTTATGCATATAACGGTCTCGGCTGAGGTACGAGGTGATTAAAGTGAACGGATTTTCCACCCTTGAAATTATGCCCGAGAAAACTCTTCAAATCCATATTCATCGAACAGTTCACCACGTTACCTCCACCATGGTTATACTTATAACTTAGATCATCATCTATCATATGAAATTTATTAATAATGCTGAAAATATATCTAACTGATTTATCCATCCTACCTAATTAAGACCATTTTCCTGATCTCATAATATTTATCTGATTCGATTTTGCAGAAATAAACTCCCGAAGGCATTAAAGCACCCCGATCATTTGTTCCATTCCATGGTAATTGATGGTAGCCAGATTCGAATTTCTTTTCACACAACTCCCTGACCACTTGCCCTTTAATATTGAAAATCTTGATAGAAACCTCCACGTCTTCCGGCAGCCCAAATTTAATAATTGTCTCCGAGTTAAAGGGATTGGGATAGTTCTGCTGAAGTTCAAATTCACGAGGAATGGCACAAATCATTACAGCAGAATCTTGAGATTCTGCCTCAGGTTTCAGCATAATGTGAAAATTTATAGATTTAACCGGGGTATATGCCGAATATAGACCTTCGGTATCAAATGCCTGCATACGGTAATAGACGGTCTGATTATTACTGCTTTTCCAAATTAAAATTTCCATATCGATAAATTCAGTCACGTCCGGTGAAACATTATCGCCCCCGAAATTGGGAGTAGACCAGCTTTCGTTATTGATTTTTCTCTCAATTCGATAACCAGCTAAATCTAATTCGGTATTGGCAGTCCAGGTCAATTTGGGACGGTAGGGATACACTCCCGTATATTTTGTTACCTGGAAATTTTGCGGTGTAGCAGGCGGACCGCTTAAATAGCTTAGAGCATTATAGGCATTCAAAAGTCCACTACCTTGATCTTCAACTGGTAAACTAATATCAACAGCAGAGTTTTTAATGATACTGACAACCTCACTTTGAGTTAAGTGCGGATATTTCGATAGAATAAGCGCTGCCACTCCCGAGACCTGAGGTGCAGCCGCCGAAGTACCTCCAAACCTAGCCGTATAATCTCCAGGAGGATAATTATCACCCCTAGGTAAAGGAGTTGATTCATAAGCATTGTAGTAATATGGCGAATAAATTCTGTAATCACCAGGATTCCAACCAGATTGTGACGGAATCTCAATAGACCAAATATTACCACGTAATAAATAATCCCTTGGAGATCCAAATCGAAGACCACCACTTAAGGAAACAATATCAATATCAGCATCATGAGGACTGTAGGATTGTATATTACCTGACTTGTCAATTGCTCCAACAGCTAAAACATCTGGTATATTAGCAGGAAAAGCAACATA
Source organism: archaeon (assembly GCA_041648435.1). GTDB lineage: Archaea > Iainarchaeota > Iainarchaeia > Iainarchaeales > JBAZPA01 > JBAZPA01. Next base: position 3,012 of record JBAZPA010000030.1, on the reverse strand, counting down.
GGAATTAAGACGATTTGCAAAATTTCCAGCCGCAAAAACACAGACAGTTCCTAAACCATCACGTCCCATACTTATTGCATCAATGAGTGCATCACGAATGGGCGTATATAATGGATTATTGGGATTTGATGTATAATAAGCCCCAACTACCACTAATGACATCAGCTCCGTTCAGCCATGCGAAATCCACTGCGTCAGCAACTCGATCTATTTCTTGTGGAAATGACCCAAGAAAATCCATAATCTTTACCGGTAAAATTTTACAATTTGGGGCAATTCCGGCAATCCCGACTGAATTATGGCTTGCGGCAATAATCCCAGCACACGCCATTCCATGAGCTTCGTTTCCATCCGGAGAAGGATCATTATCTGGTGGGGAAATGGGATTATTCGGATCTCCCTGAATTGATTGGTTATATCCCGCGTAGTCATAACCCGGAAGAATACGTGAAGAAGGTAAATCTGGGTGGGAACATACTCCTGCATCGATTACCGCAATAACTATATCAGGACTTCCCTTAGTTATCTCCCATACCTCCGGCGCATCAATATCCATATCCGACAAGCCAGCCCCCTCTCCCGGAATTGGCTCCTGGCCGGTATTGTGTAAATAATATTGATTCGGAAAATAGGTATCGTTGGGAATCACATTAAAAAAACTCCCCTGGATGGCAAAGTTCGGGGTTGCCCATTCACAATCCAGTGAATCAAAAAACATATTCGCCATTTCCAACGGATTCCCATCAGCAATAGGCGTCCACCGTAAGGTATATTGAGTAGGTCTAATATCGTTTCTCTTTACGATTTCGACTCCATGCCGGAAAGCAAAAACTTCAATGACTTGAGAAGATACAGTTGGCTTGAACCGCACAAGGAATTCATCAAACATTAAAATATTGTCCTGCTCCGCTGTGCTGTAGGCGGGAAACACCGCCTCAAACAGATTACTGTTCTTCAGAGTTTGCATAAATTGACTCACATTCACATTGGCTTTCAAGGGGATACCAATAAAATTATTAGGTAAAACTCTTTTCTCTCTTCCAGGATCTATTTGGGAAAAGTCCTGCATACAGTTAGTCTGCAGAGAAACGGATACGTTATTTCTAAATTTTACAGATACCTGACTGTTGGACACTGACAAGGGAAAAATCGATCCGTCTGAATAATATAAGTGTTGCGCCAGCAATTGAGATGAAAAAGTGAACATTATGATCACTGTGATCGTTTTAAATATTTTTAACATGATACACCTCCTCTAAAGTTTTGGTTTTGTCCCTAAAACTAATGGCCCAATGGTTGCCCCAATAGGCCTAAAATCAATTCTTTTTATAGCTTTACGTTGTCTATTATCTGTGACAAATACATCACCGCCAAAACTATTAGCTGCAAATGCATAATTGCTACTATGTGTGATAACAATTCTTGAAGTAGTAGGATTTTCGAAAGCGATAGGATTAACATCAATATACCCATCCAGGCTATGATCACTCGTTTTAACTACAATCAAAAAACCTGAACCTTGACTCATAGGAATAGTAGAACCGGGATCAGTAACGAATACATATTGTCCATCCGGTGTAACAGCGATTTCACCATTGGGGTTAGCGTATGTAATGTATTCTACTGCATCACTCTGGATATTAATGACTCCCAGATATCCATTGGGTGTTGTAAAATAGAGTTCACTGTTATCCGGTGTCATCGCCTTATTCCAAGCGGGGGGAAGTGATAGGCTATCTGTAATTTTTTTCTGGTAATAATCATAAGAATATAGATGGTCGTTACTTATATAATAAATTATTGGGGACTTTTTATCAAAGGCAATAATTTCGCCGAGGGTTACCGTATCAATTTGAGTAACGCGGTCAGTTAAAGTATCCAAGTTAAATATTCCTCCACCGTACCTGAAGAAAAATCCTTCCTCACTTTCACTAAATCGAATAAAACCATTGAACAGGCTGGTGGGATGATAAGTTCTGCTTTTAGTATCCAGATAATAAACCGCAGAATCAGGCCATCCCTGTGTAATGTACAATTTTGTTCCGCCGGGAGTGATATACAATCCCTGCATATGTCCAGGAGCAAAATACAAACTATCTACCTTCTGCATGAAATCTACATCCACAACAAACAGATCATTTCCACCCGCAGTGCCCACATACAGATAGAGATTTTCCGCTACCCGGTTTAATGTAATTTCAATCCATTGTGAATCGGGTTTGACTTCAACTACTTTATTCTTAGTTTCATATCCTTCTGCATTTATTGTTAGCGTCTCCTGTCCAATTGATAAATCTATTAGCGTAAAAGAACCAAGGCTATCAGTGGTATCGGTTACCTGGTTTTTCGAGGCTATTACTATTGCGCCATCTATGGGTAGACTGGTTAGGGCATCAATCACAACTCCGTAAATTGAACCTTTGCTTGAAGGTGGTTTAATCGGAGATTCCCTATCACACATAAACTGTAAAAATATTAAAAAGAGTGTTACCGTAAGTAGTAATAACCACTTCAGGTTAATTCTTGGAATGGCATTACGCAGAATGAATATCGTCATAATTTTATGTAGTGGTATAGCTTATGTTTAACCCTCATTTTGACCATCCTACCAGGTTTCTACATAGAGAAACCTTTATAGAACCTATCGGCGATGCGAAATTTTTACCCTCACGTTTCATCGAATCCCTCATTCTCTCATTTTAAAAACCATATCATTTTAATCATTTTCTGGCCATTTGTCAAGCGCCAGTTACATCAGACGCTCATATTTGACACCAATCGTCGACCATCAGGTTAGAGGACATAACGGAACACGTAAAATTATGCTCTCCGATTTGGATGATGACTTCCTGAGCCTTAGGGATTCATTCTCTTACTTTGGGGATTCTCTGCCCGACTTCGGGGACTCTTTGCCCGACCGTGGGGACGCTCTGCCCAACCTCGGGGACGCTTTGCCCGACCTTGGGGACGCTCTGCCCAACCTCGGGGACTCTTTGCCCGATCTCGGGGATG
>JBAZPA010000029.1:0-10513 GCA_041648435.1 archaeon | reverse complement strand
CATTTGAAACAACAAGGCTACTTGTCACAAAAGAAGGTCTATTTGTTGGTATGTCAAGTGGTGCAGCAGTGGTAGGGGCTTTACGTATAGCAAACAAGATGAATTCTGGCACAATTGTTGTCATTCTGCCTGACCGAGGTGATCGTTACTTAAGTACTACACTATTCAGGTCAATATGCGCAAAGTGTCCCCCATAATCTTTATCAAGCTCTTTGCTTTGTTGTTCGGGTTAACGAGTCATGAGACTGCGCCTAACATGGGCTATATGGCTCACTTCGTTTGCCAAAATCCCGACTTCATCGGGACTTCGGATAGCCCGATACCGTTATACGCAGTTCGTACCCATTCTGAAATAAAAGGAATGGTTCGTTAAATGAATATTTAAACACCCTCGTCTCTACGCTCCGCGTTGAGACGCACATTCCGGATTTTTTAAAGGAGATATTATGAACTTCAGGGGCAAGGCAACAATCAATCCCGTTTTGTTTTATACCGGTAAAGTATCGGGCTATATCACATGGGGAATTCTTATCCTCTCCTCTCTGCATGTTGCCAATTTCCCAAATCATTCGATAATCGATCTGAAGTATATAGCGCTCATAGTATTTCTGATCGGTGTAATCTTTTCAACCATAAGCCTGATCAATCTGGGCAGATCGACGAGGTTTGGATTGCCTGTAGAAAAGACAACATTCAGGACAAACGGAATTTATCGGTTAAGCCGCAATCCGATGTATTTCGGTTTTAACTGTTTTACGCTGGCTGCCATTTTATTCACATTGAATACTGCGGTGATTTTACTCGGCATTTACAGCATGGTTATTTACCATTTCATCATCCTCGGCGAAGAAAAGTTTTTGGAGAACAGATTCGGTAACGAGTACATTGAATACAAAAAGAAAGTCCAAAGGTATCTGTGAGTTGTCTTGACTTCTCATATCCATTATCCGCACGAATCCCCCACACATAGAAAAAACTCGCTCTGTGGTTGGTAGAAGCGCGGCGGCTCCTCACGCCTTACAATTCTTGCATTACGATGAAGATTAAGATAATCGTCATCGCTAAATTCATTGAAATCGAAAACACCCGCTGGGTCGGTCCAAATGCGGTTATCCGGTCTGCGTCCATAATCGCAAATGCTCTCACTGCGGAAAGGCCCAAACTGTTTTAATGGACAAGTGATCATCGATCCAGTAGAAACGGTTATACTGTTCACACCGCGTCAAATTGAATTCTCATTATCACAATAAAAAGGCTCATTATGACTCGATCATGTAAAATAATTTGTTTATTCTTCTGCATTGTCTGGCTGTTTCTGTCGTCTTGCGAGAAAATGCCGGAAACCTACACAATCGGCATCGCCGAATTCAACGAATCGCCAATGAATGCCGAAACTGAAAAAGGCTTGCTCGATTGCCTGCGCGATTCGGGTTATGTCGAAGGCAAGAACGTTAAATTCCTGATTCAGAATGCACAGGGCGATTTTCCAACGGTCAATGCCATCGCCCGGAATTTCACGACCGGCAGGATCAATCTGATCTGCTGTCTTTCGACACAAAATCTGCAAAATTGCCTCAACCTGACGAATTCGGTGCCTATCGTTTTTACAAGCGTAGCCAATCCGATATTAGCCGGCGCCGGTCGAAGCGTAACAGATCATCGGCCTAATGTTACCGGCATTGCCACGCGTTCGCCTTTCGACGAAACCATTGCGATTATTAAGGAAATCTTACCGAATGTCAAAGTCATCGGTACGCTTTATACTCCATCGGAAATAAACTCGGAGTATTATCTTGAATGTCAAAAATCAGCCGCCGCAAAACACGGCCTGACGGTCGTGGCGATTTCGGTCAATACGACAAACGATCTATCCGACGCCGCAAAGGCTTTGATGGAGAAGAAAATCGATGTCGTTTATCAGATTTCCGACAATCTGACCAATCTTGGATTCGAGGCGATCGTCAAAGCCGCTAATCAGGCACGTCTGCCCATGTTCTGTAACCAGACCAGCGAGGTCGAACGCGGCGCCGCGGTCGGAGTTGGTTGGGATTTTTACGATGCCGGTTACGAGGCCGGGAAAATTGCCGTCCGCGTGATCAAAGGTGAAAAGCCAGCGAATATTCCATTTCAGTTTATGCAAGGCGCCAAACTGACTGTGAATTTAAAGGCGGCCGCAATGCAGGGTTTCGTAATCCCGGACGCGGTCATCGCCCGGGCGAAGTCAGTCATCAGGTAATGTAGTACTGTCCGTCAGTGGCAAAAACAGACTATTCAACAACCTAAATGTTGTTTCCAGTGAGTCAAAAAGATTTTCAAGTGACTCAAATATTGTTTCAAGTGAGTTAAAAAGACTTTCAAGTGAGTTATAAAGACTTTCAAGTGACCCAAATGTTGTTTCCAGCGAGCCAAAAAGACTTTCCAACGACCCAAATGTTGTTTCCAACGAGTCAAAAGGACTTTTCATCAACCCAAATGCTGTTTCCAACAAGTCAAAAGGACTTTTCAACAACCCAAATATAGTTTCCAATGAGTCAAAAAGACTTTCAAGTGGCCTAAATATTGTTTCCAGCGAATTAAAAAGACTTTCAAGTGACTCAAATGTTGTTTCCGATGAGTTAAAAAGACTTTCAAGTGAGTCAAAAAGACTTTTCAGTGGCCTAAATAATGTTTCGAATACATAGCATGGACTAACCTAGGAAATCAACAAAGATTCGATTGTTCTCATCGGCCTTAATCAGTGAGAGAATACTATAAAAATGGAAAAAAGAAGAAAATCAATCCGACGCTACCGAAAGATAAATCTTTTCATTGACATTCGTCATTGCGTTTCGTATAATTCACGCAAATGCAACAGGTAACTGCCATAGTAAAAAGCCAGGGCTCAGAGAATAGAGTTTTACTTGCCCGACTGGGTTGCTCAGGCGGGCCTGCCCGTCCGCCAGCTGGCGGATCAAGCGGGTACGCAATGCGTTTAGCCAATAGTTGGTTTTAATTACCAGCCAGCCCAAAAACCAAAGCGCATAAACAATGATTGCCATAGGGAAAGAAATCGGATTCTACGATGACATTACTCAAGGGTGAAATCGCACGTGGTAGTTTTGACACAATAACACTTGGCCTTACGGCACCCACAGACTTGAATAGCCTCATGGAATACAATCCTGAGAATGACGACCCAACATTAATTGGCGCTGCCACTTTCTTCCACGAGCTTTCACATTATCTTCAGTTTTATGGGACTAGTTTTGGCTATTTCTATTTGCTTCAAATTCGTGGCATTGCTGCTGCAATGAATGAGTACATGCAAGCAGCAAAAACTTCTACTGAAGTTATCAACTCCTTTCCAGCATGCAATTGGCCAATAGATTTCAGAGATGTTTTTCTTGGAGAGAAGGATAGACTTTTCTACACTCAATCGATGTTAATGAATCGTTATTGTAATGAGGAGTTGTTTGGATTTACATATGCCCATTTTGGGAACAATCACCCCATCCCTATAAATGGCCAACATGTCCTTTCTTCGCCTTTATTCCTAAGAAATGACGAATTGAATAGAGATTTTCCTGTCACGGGAGACATTCTGCTAGAAAATTATGCTACTTGTCAAGAAATGCAGTTTGTTATTTCAAATACTAGTAGAGACCGTGCGCTCAATTTCATGTCAAAGATGTACGAAGATCTATCTGTTGATCAGAAACTAAGGTATATGGGGATTGCTGTGTGGATTGGTACATTCGGACTTACACACATAGAACCTTTGCTCTACTTCACCTTGCTCAATCAGCCACAGAATGGTTTCTTAAAGAGAATCGGTGATTATAGTCTTGTTAGAAATACCAAGCAGCTTCTAACAAACTTCTCAGAACTTCAGCATATTAAGAAACCTGAAACGAACGAAGAAATGGTTACATCATTGGCTGCCATTGCTCGAATTTCCGGTTTGGATAATCCACTTGACATCCTTGCACAAAATCTCTCCCTGATAGCTCCTGAGCTTGAGAAGAAGGATCCTTGGTCGATTGATTGGATTGCAGCAAAGATATGGGCCTTTTTTCTCAATGAACCACTCCAAATAATCAAGTGGCCGAGCAATCCGGCATCAATTCTAAAATCTATCCCTATTATGAAATTGCATTTCTCAAATATTCAGCAAGAGTACAGTACAATGAATTATGTGAATTCAAAGGAATTACAAAACGAGATTGAGTTTACTAAAAAGCATCATAAATATACTGAAAGACTTCATTTCATTATTGGCCTTTACAATAACAAGGAAGTGAAATGCCCATTTTTCTTTTCTGTGAAACCAGAATTATGTTCCTTTTGCAACATATGCAATGGTTTTCTGCCCAATAGTGAAATAGGCGATGATTGTCCTGTAGTTTCTGAGCATTCGGATATATTAAAGCTAGTTTATAATAAGTCTTGAACAGAGGAGACGCCATGAGTAACAAAATTACCGTTTTCGTTAGCAGGAGTGCCCCAATCCCAACAGGTAAAACAGAAAAATCAATAGAACGAGGATTTCTAGCACTTTCTCCAGATATTCAGGAAATGGATATCGATATGGATAGAATCAAGAACGAATTGAGTAAATTACTCATAAGTATTGGCAATGTTGACCAACCCGATAACTCGCGCTTCGATATTTCTGAGATTGAGTTTAACCTTGGCTTTAATGCAAGCGGAAAGCTGAGCATTTTGGGAACTGGCGCTGAGGTCGGCTTAGAATCAAGTATCAAGGTCATAATTAAACGGACTGACGATAAGAAATGATGGGCTGGCTGGCAACAAAAACCAACAGCGAAAGTATGCCATTGCCAAGGAACATTAAGGAGTCTATTTGTTGGTAGTTGGCAACGGCATACATTTCGCGCCCCGTTAGGCGAAATTGCCCTCAACGGCACACAGAAGGAGTCATCATATGAAAAAGATCACGCTGATATTGTCTCTACTCATTTCGCAAACGATATACTCCACCACAAATCCATTACTCGGGATTTGGAACAAAGTTGATGGACCATCGTCTGTGCTCAGGTTCGATTACCTTAATGACTCAACGGTGACATTATTGCAGAATGATTCAAGTTCACTCACTCTTTGTTATGTTGTTAATACCTCCGTTACTCCTTATCGCATAAGGTGGTATTTTGGTGGAAGGACAGTAGATCTCGGAATCTGGAGCATCTCGGAAAATACTTTGACAGTTCAAGGCAGTGGCGGTGATACTACAACATATCCGCCTTCTTTCACAGATCCATCTCACTACAATAGACAAGATGTTATTCACGTCATACCAGCACAGAACGCACTTAATGTTCCGCGCTCAACAAATATTACGATAACTTTTAAAGAAAGAATAGACACTTTATCATTAACCAACAATTCTATCCGTCTCTGGGGCAACCAAAGCGGGTTACACACTTGCATATTAAGATACGATACCACAATATTTGAACTAACGATGGATCCACTTGTAAATTTTACACCTGGAGAAGTTGTTACGATTGTTTTGACTGACAGCATAAAAACACTCACCGGACGATATATTGTAAAGTTTCTCTGGAGTTTTACTATTGCTACAACAGCTATTACCCCAATGTATTTTAGGCAAACAACAACTGTAGGAGTTGGAAGCAATCCAACATCAATTATCATAGGAGATTTTAATGGTGATGGTTATTTGGATTTAGCAGTGTTAAATCATGGTTCTTGTAACGTGTCTATCTTGCTTAACGACAGGAGGGGAAATTTTGCACATGCTTCAACAATAGGAGTTGGAAATTATCCATACGCAATTATCGCAGGTGATTTTGATTGCGATGGTGATTTGGATTTAGCTGTGGGAGCTTTGGATTTAGGGGCTGATTTAGGGACAGTTTCAATTTTCTTTAACGATGGAAATGGAGTATTCGGGTTCGGATCGACTGTAAGTGTGGATCGTTATGTAAATTCGATTGTAACAGGAGATTGGAATGAAGACGGTATGTTAGATTTGGCTGTATCTAACGATGAACCCTTACCGAAAACCATCTCTATTTTGCTCAATCGAGGAAATGGTTTTTTTACATTAAGTTCAATAATCAAAGTAGGATGTGCTCCACGGTCTATAGCAGTAGGGGATTTAGATATGAATGGAACGCTGGATTTAGCAGTAACCAATTTTGAATCTAAGTCGGTATCCATCCTACTTAACAATGGTAATGGTGTCTTCATACAACGTTCAATTGATACTGTCGGTAGTCATCCAGTATCATTGGTTGCAGGTGATTTTAATGGTGATGGTTATTTGGATTTAGCAGTTTTAAATCAAGATTCTTGCAATGTGTATATCCTACTTAACGACGGGAGCGGAAATTTCGCGCAGGCTTCAACAATAGGAGTTGGAAAATATCCAACATCAATTACTACGGGTGATTTGGATGGTGATGGTGATTTGGATTTGGTTGTTACAAATTCGAATTATTATTTGACAGATATAGGAACGATTTCTATCTTGCTTAACAACGGGAGCGGAAATTTTACACAGGCTTCAGCAATAGGCGTTGGAAAACATCCAACATCAATTACTACAGGTGATTTTGATGGTGATGGTGATTTGGATTTAGCAGTGGCAAATTTTTCTTCAGACAACATTTCAATTATGATAAATGCTTTTTTCTTTTCCAATGTACAATTAGGCAAATCTTCCGTTTTCTTCGGAAATGTAAAGGTAGGCGAATTCAAAGACTCTACCGTCGTGATAACAAATATAGGCAGCGATACTTTGAAGATTTCGAATATTATTTCAAGTAATTCTACATTTTCGGCTAGACCGACAACTAGAAATCTTCCACCAAGTAAATCATTTTCTGATACACTTCGATTTATTCCTATTGTCATTGGCAACACATCGGGTATGTTACTAATCTACAGCAATGCACCATCATCTCCGGATACAATCAGGGTATCGGGTTACGGTTACGGAACACCAGTTTTAAGGTTGAACGCTTCCACTATTACGTTTGCCAATGTTAAAATTGGGCAGATCAAAGACACGACCATGACAATCACAAACATCGGATATGATACCTTGAAGCTATCAAATATAATGTCTCCAAGCGAGGCGTTCCTGTCCAGAACAAGTGTCAAAGCAATTCCTCCCTCAGAATCATTTAATGACACATTATTTTTCGCTCCAACTGTCGCTGGACCAGCTTCGTCAATAGTCTTGATTTTCAGCAACGCTGCTACTTCTCCCGATACGATTCAGGTATCAGGAAATGGAGTCTTGACTTCCATCGAAACATTCACTAAAATTCCGAGCGTGTATTCATTGAATCAAAACTATCCCAATCCTTTCAACCCATCAACACTAATACGCTATGGTTTACCATCACGAAGCACTGTGAAGTTGAAAGTGTACAATACACTTGGACAACAAGTAGGGGAGCTTGTGAACTCTATTCAAGAAGCAGGTTACCACGATGTAACTTGGCAAGCAAACGTTTGCTCAGGTGTTTATGTTTACCGCATTGAAGCTTTTGCCGTTGACAAGCAAGAGACACAATATATTGAAACAAAGAAGCTCATTGTAATCAAATAGAAGATGGAAGGGCAACTTCGCCTAACAACCAAAAGTACGACACTCACATCATTTGATATGGATTATAGAGTTCGCTACATTGCTTTTGCCGCGGTTTGGTTTACGGCTCAAGCCGCGAGAAATTGGTTTGTTGATAGCTGCTTCCAGCGCATCTTTCATAGCGGCAAACTGCACTGCGGTGTTTTGCTAAACGTTATGTGCAATTTTTCCGCATCTTACCACTTTGTCTCTGACTAGCAGTAAAAAGCGCTGAATAAACCTAAAAAACCAAACCAATCCGCGAATGGAACAGATAATTCGTTAAAAAATCAAAGCAAAGTTATCTGTTTCGATTTTTATCTTGATTCTTGCCGTCCGTATTTTGGGTTTATGCGAATGCTTTACTAGCCTGAATTATTCACTACCACAAAGACACCAAGACACAAAGTAATATTTATTATATGATTAAGTAAAATTCCCCCTCATCAGTCTGGAGTGATAGCGAGCATGTCACCATTGGTTGCGGAATGCCACACCACAACCATATTGAACTCTACCCCTGCCCGACAAGGTCATTCAGGCGGGTAAGTTTCGATTAATAATGAACATTTGAATGCCTGAATTTAATGAAATCTTAGCGACTTAGTGTCTTCGTGGTCCCGACATGTCGGGATGAATTAAGCAGGCTAAGTCCGTTGTCAAATCTCATATCAAATCTCCAATAATCTCTCCCGAAGCTTCGGGATTAATCCGTGTAGTAGACGATTGGCTGTGGTAAGCCCGGAAAGAATAGAACCAGACTGTGGAAGTAAAAAAAATTAGACATGTGACAAGAGGATGAATATTTGAAATTGGCGAAGAATATCCATAACAAACGTCCGAATCAGTTGCCGTTATAAGAAATTGAGCGGAATGTTTGACAAGTTCGACATGTCTTACAAATATTTATTGACTTACAGTATTTCTTCTTCTAACTTTCAGCAGATTATGTAAAAGGAGAAAATGAAATGGAACAAGCGGTCGTAACGGTAAAAGGTCAGATGGTGATTCCCTCGATACTGAGGAAAAAATACAAGATCGGCGCTGGCACGATTATCCATTTTCGGGAAGAGCAGGATGGATTGAAAATGATCCCGATTACGTCTGAAACCATCGAGAAAAATATTGGTTTTCTCGGAACTAAAGGGAAACTTCTTAAAGCGTTGATGGAAGAAAAAAAACGAGAACGTGATCTATGAAAAAATATGTTCTCGATAGTTACGCATTGTTAGCATACGCTGAAAATGAAGTCGGATCTCAGGCGGTCAGTGAAATATTAAAAGATGCGCTTTCAGGAAAATCGACAATCTACGTTTCGGTCATTAATTGGGGTGAAATGTACTACATTGCCCTCCGGGAAAGCGGGAAAATCAAGGCTGAATTATATCGGAATCTCTTCGAAGAATATCCGATCAAAATAATAGACGCCGATCAAAATATTACCTTACTAGCGGCCGAACTTAAGGCTACTAACAGAATTTCATACGCCGATTCATTCGCCGCGGCCTTAGCAAAAGAAAAAGATGCCGAGTTAGTTACCGGTGATCCTGAATTCAAGCAACTGGAAAAGGAAGTTAAAATTCTCTGGCTTTAAAAATATCAAAACCATTTAAAATTGAAGTTAAACCATTCATCCGAAATCTCGATAAGCGAACTTGAATAGTCAAACCATTTCCGGCAACATCTCCCGCCCTTTCGTTAAATTCCCGCAAGGTGAATCCGAAGGGCGTCTCGAAATTCATCGTCCGGACGGAGTCGATCAGCCATTAGTCAGCATCATCATACCGACGGTCGGCGCGGCGAGGAACGATTTCCTGCCGAATTTGCTGAACCAAATCGCGCGGCAGACATTCCGGAATTTCGAGACGATTGTCGTGACCGACGATTCGCGGCAGGGACGTGCGATCAATTGCGGCGCGGTTTTGGCGTCCGGAAAATATCTGATGACATTCGATGATGACACGCGGTTAGGTTCGGACGATCTGATCGAAAAAATGGTTCAAATCGTTTCGGATCATCCGGAAATCGGCATGGCAGGCGTGGCGAATTTGGCGCCTGACGATGCGTCATGGTTCGTCCGCCGCGTGATGAAGGAACTTCCACGCCGGACATCGTCGATAGTCGATGAAATCACCGACAGCGATCTCGCCGAACATCCATGCTGTCTCATTCCGCGGGAAGTTTTCATTAAAATTGGCGGCGAAAATGAGATGATTCCGCGCGGACTCGATCCGTATCTCCGCCGGGAAATCCGCAATGCCGGATTCAAAGTCGTCGTCCTGCCGGGTCTGTTTATTCACCACTTGCCACCAAAGACGTTTCGGTCGTTCGTCCGGCAATTTTACCGCAACGGCAGAATGGCGGCGTACGTCAATAAATTTTATCCGCAATTCATTGTCGAATTGCCGACACAACACGGCGAAGAAGTCCGGGAAAAACGGTCGGTACCGCTCCGGGCAATTTCTTATTTTTGGCGATTGCTTAAATCCATTCTCACCTTAAAAGTTTTTTATCTTCTGAGTTTGGTTTTATATTTGTCCGGCTATTTGGTCGGTTATTTATTCCTGAGAGAAAACGATGTCTGAGAAAAGATCGCTCGTCATTCCCAACGATTTTCCGCCTGTCGTCAGCGGCATCGCGACCTATTTCTATGAAATCTGGCGGCATTTCCCGACCGAATCCAATTTCATCCTGTGCCCGAAAGACAACGGCTGGAAAGCATTCGACCGCGTGGCAAATCTCAACGTCATTCGCCGGAGAATCCCGTCCGGCGATTCCATGATCGCCAAACTTCTGAAGGGAAAATTGTACGCCTTTTGGGTTCTGATTTTACACCTGAAATACCGGTTCGACGTCATTCATTGCGGGCAGGTTCTTTCATCCGGTTTCGCCGGATGGCTGATGAAAAAA
>JBAZPA010000028.1:0-10514 GCA_041648435.1 archaeon | reverse complement strand
AATACAGGAAAACGCGATTCCCGCCGCATTGCAGGGAAGGGATTTGGTCGGACAGGCAAAAACTGGAACCGGAAAAACCGCGGCATTCGCGCTTCCGATTCTCAACGCAATTGACCTGGATGCAAGGAAACCACAGGCGCTCATTGTCGTTCCCACAAGGGAATTGGCACAGCAGGTAATGGAGGAAACATTCGCTCTCGGAAAACATTTGGGGGCGAACTGCATTGCGGTTTACGGCGGAGCAAGCCTCGTAATGCAGAGCCGCGAATTGAAGTCAAGGCCCCAAATCGTGGTGGGAACCCCTGGAAGAATAATCGACTTCCTTGAAAGGCGCGAATTGGACATTTCGGAACTGAAGTTCGTTGTTTTGGACGAAGCGGACAGGATGCTTGAAATGGGATTCCGCGAGGACATGGAATTGATACTGAAGCACGCGCCGAAGGAAAGACAGACAATGCTTTTTTCAGCGACAATGCCGCAGGAAATAATGGACATAAGCGAAAGGTACCTGAAGGACGCGATGCACTTCAACCTGAGCGAGGACACTCTCACGGTCGAGGGGGTGGAGCAATTCTACATCGCGGTTAACCCGAAACAGAAGCTTGACGCTTTATTGTTCCTTCTCAAGGAGGAAAAAATAACCAAGGGGCTGGTTTTCTGCAGGACAAAGCGGACAGCGGACTGGCTCACGATGCAATTGAAGAAAAGGCGCGTTAACGCGATGGCATTGCACGGGGATTTGAGGCAGAACGCGCGCGACAACGCGCTGGAAAGGTTCAATCAGGGGAAAACCCAGTTGCTGATTTCAACCAACCTCGCGTCAAGGGGCCTGCAAATCGAGGAGGTCAGCCACGTGATAAACTTCGACTTCCCGACGGAAACCGAAACCTACGTTCACAGGATAGGAAGAACCGCGAGGCGGGGAAACAGCGGAACCGCGATAACCTTCGTGACAAGCATCGCGGAAGAGGACGATCTCAGAAGGATTGAGTCGGGGGCGCACACCCAAATAATGGAATTGGACACGCCCTTCAGGTAAAGGTAAGCTACCGGAATATTGCACGAAAATCCATAAATATGAGAAAAGCGCATTGTTGGCTATGCTGGGGAAATAATATGAATGACCCTAATAAGCCGGCAGTGTGCGAAAAGTGCTTCCATTACCACACGCCTTCGGAAGAGTGCTTCAGGCACAACATTTCAAGGAAATCAAAGGACAAGTGCGAAGAGTACGCGAAACCAGAATGAGGCAGTTCTATGCGGAACGGCTTTGTCTGGCTCGCTGTGTTCGCAGGAATCGTGAGCGGCGCCTCGATATGGCTCAACAAGCTCGCGATAACGGGAACAGAGCCCGTGGTCTTCTCTTTTTTCAAGAACATTGCGGTTGCAATGGCGCTAATTGCAATAATAATCGGAATCGGAAAACTCGGCGAAATAAGGAAGCTGAATGCCAAGCAATGGAAGTCGCTGATTTTAATCGGAATAATGGGGGGCGGAATTCCCTTCATACTGTTCTTTTACGGTTTGTCGATGACAAGCGCGTTCAATGCGGGATTCATACAAAAAACGCTTTTCGTTTTCGCCTCGGTTTTCGCATTGGTTTTCCTGAGGGAAAAAATCGGCTCCAAAACCGTTCTGGCAATGCTGGGAATGGCTTTCGGAATAATCCTCGTTTCGGGAACCGGATTCGCGTCATTCGGGTTCGGGGATGCGCTGATTGGAATCGCGACAGTTATGTGGGCCGCGGAAATAATCCTGAGCAAAAAGGCGCTCGGGGAAATGAGCGCGCAAACCGTGGTTTTCGGAAGAATGCTTTTCGGCGCAATAATAATGCTCGCATTCCTCATTGCAGGAGGAAAAATTGGGGGGCAGGCGCTTGCGGGAATTATTTCGGGAAACGGAATCTTCTGGCTTGCAGTTACCGCGGGAACGCTTCTGGTATATTTGCTTTTGCTGTACAATGCGCTTAAGCACGAAAAAGTTTCGGTGGTAACAACAATTCTGCTTGTCGGCGTGCCCATAACCGCGATTCTTTCAGCTTCAGGGCGGGGAGCGCCCGGAATAATACAGGGAGCGGGAATTTTCCTGATTCTCGCGGGAACGGCATTCGTGCTTTACAACAGCGCGCTGGTCCAAGTTCCAAAAGTGGTCCAATGAACGGCACAAGGCTTGCGGCAATGTTCGCCTTCGGGCCCAACTGCCTCGATTACTGCGGAAGCAAAAAGGATTCCGAAAAAATTTACCTGCACGCGAGCGCGGGAAAGGGAAACGAAAACGAAATGCGCGAAATTTTCTCGCGCTTCACCGGAATGAACTCCTACCTTGAACTAATTGCCGGTGAAAACGGGAAAAATCCATTCGATTACGAAGTCGTTGAAGCATACTGGCTCGGAAACAAATTGCTGAAAAACGTTTCGAAAGAGAAATGGAGGGAAATGATTCTGACGAAATTCGTTTCCAAGGAAGGGCTTTCAAAGGCGCAGGCAAAGGCGTACGCGCAAAGGGTGCGCGGAGAAGTGGTTCCGCATCACTCCTTCCACGTAATGACTGTTTTCACCTTGGGGGGAAAGCCCGAGCCGACAATCCGGAACATTGATTCGTGCAGGATTCCCTGGGGAAAAATCATTGAAGAAAGGGAAAACTCTTTTGTTGTGGAATACAATCCGCTGGCGCTGGAAAAAAACGGGTTTGGCTTCGGGAAAAACGCGGGAATCGAAGTCCTTAATTCCGTTCCTGGCCTCGGCGGAAAGCTCGTTTTGGCTTCGGAAGGGGACACGATTGCGTTCCACTGGGGATTCGCGGCAAAAAAACTGGGCGAAAGCGAAAGGAAAAGCCTCGAGAAATGCACTTCGGAAAACATCGGCGCGCTTAACGCACAGTCACTTCGCTGAGCGCTTTTTGCGCGAAATCCTCGCGAATTCCTTCAACGTTGAAACCGCCTGGCGGCGCGGAACCACTTCGAGTATTATTTTGCCGCGCACAATCACGTAATCGTTGAGTTTTGCGTTCGCAATGCGGTTGCTCGCCTTCCGCCTGGCAATGCCGTAATCAATCACGACCTTCTCGCCGTCCAATGCAATCACTTTTCCGGGAATTGCAAAGCACATGACAACAATGAAGAATAATAAGGCCGTGGAATTAATAATCTGCGTGCCCGCAAAAAAAAGAATCATATTCGTTTTCGGCTCGGAGTCCTGGAACGACAGCATTGCGTTCAGGACAGCCGAAAGGCTGAAGGAAGAATTCGGGGAAAAGGCGGAATTCGTTTTCGCGGACGACTTAAGCGCAAAGGAATTCGGTGAAAAGGAATTCCAGGGGATTGACGCGGCAAGCGGAATAAGAAAAGTGGAATTAATCGAAAGCATTGACGCATTGGGGGAAAGCCGCGGAATGTCGGTGCACGGATTCGACTTGGCGTTCCAGTTGAAGCTCCTCAAAAAAACGGGACGAATAAGCGGAATAAAGGTGATTGCGATTCCCCTCGGCTATGGAATCGAGAAGGCAGTAGCGGAAACGCGGGAAAAGCTCAGAGCCATTTTACTTTGAGGAAATGCGTGGCGCACGACATGCAGGGGTCGTAGGCGCGCACTATTTTCTCCAGTTGCAATTCTATTTTCTCGCGCGGCAAATCCAAATAATCCGGAAGATACGCCTTGATGTCGGATTCAATCTGCATTGCGTTCTGCGCGGTCGGAATCACGATTTGGGCTTTCGCGCACTTTCCGTTCGAATCGAGGAAAAGCGAGTAATAAAGCAGGCCGCGGGGCGCCTCAATGACCCCGATGCCGCGGGATTCAATGGGCTCAATGCGCGGGTGCACTTCAGGCTTTCCCTCGTAGGAATCAATCAGCTCGCTTGCGAGGTCAATGCATTGCACGATTTCGATTGCCTGGCCGAGATTGTTGTGGAATGGGTTGTTGGAGGGAAAGCGCGAAAGGAATTTTGCGCAGTCGCGCCTCGTGTCCGGATGCAATTCGTGCGCGTTGAGGTTAACGCGCGAAAGCGCGCCGACCGCGTAGGGCGCTTTCTCGAACTCGAATTCTTCGGCAGTGGAATAGGGAATAACGAATTCGTCCAAGTAGCGCGCGTAATCCTCCTCCTCCACAATGTCGCCGTGGGAATCGATTATCTTTCCCTCAATGAAGGAAAAATCACCTGTTTTCAGGGCGACGTTGTTTGCCTTGCGCCCGAATTTTTCCAGTGGCTCGTAAAACGCCTCGCACAGTTCGAGCGCGGTTTCGCGCACCGAAAGCAATTCCGCTTTGCACGCCTTGAGTTCCTCCATTTTGGGGATTGCAGTGAAGCCGCCCACAGTTGCAGTGAAGGGATGGATGCTTCTTCCGCCCACGGCTTCGGAGAGCCTTACTCCGGCTTCCCTGACGTGCATTGAATCGTGAACCCACTTTTGGAGTTTTCCCTCGAAGTCGAGGATGCTTTCCTTTCCGAAAACGTCGGGCAAGGAAAAATAGTAGAGATGCATTCCGTGGTCGCGCAGAATCGTTCCCGCAATCAGGAGCTTGCGCAATGCAATGGTCTGCTCGGAGGGGGTTACGTCGAAGGCGCGCTCAATGGCTTCAGCGGCGGAAGAAAAATGCGCGACGCTGCACGTGCCGCAAATCCTTGCAAAGAGGTTGGGAAGCTCCAAATAATTTTTTCCGATTGCGGCCTCCTGAAAGAAACGCTTTCCCTCGCTCACCTTGAGCTTCGCCTCAATGACCTCGTTGTTCTGCACCCTGACTTCGAGGCCCGCGTGGCCCTCGATTTTCGTAACTTCGTCAATGCTGAACTCGAAGTCGTGCAATGCGAGGAAGGCGCGGAGGAAGTTCATTTTTTCGCCCCGAATTCCCTTGCGTAATCGAGCAGAACGGATTCGAATTCCTGCCTCCGGATGGGGCAGCCCTGAATCAGCCTGTCTGTCTTGATTGCCTCCGGAATGGTGAGTATTTTGGGGAGCTGGCTGTAGCGGGAAATGAGCTCGGAGAACTCCACGAGCTTTTCGGCTTCGAAGGAATTCCTCTGTATGGAAGGCCAGCCGTTTATTCCGCAGCCGCCTATTGCGACAACGCGCTTGGATTTTTCCCTAACCTCGCGGATTCTGTCCAGCTCCTTCTGGGTTGAAACCGAGCCCTCCACGAAAGCGACATCGATTCCTTCGAGAACGTTTTTTTCCTTGAGCGTGCGGCAGTACCTGAATTCCACGAATTCCTGGAGTTCGGGAAGCTTTTCGTTGAGGAGGTTCAGGATTTCCATCGCGCAGCCCTCGCACGAGGAAAAGGAGAAGACCCCTATTGCGAGCTTTGGAGAAGGCATGCTGGGAATACGGGCTTGGCGAATTTAATTTTTTGGGAAACCCCAGCGAAGGCTCACGCAGTAATAAATATCCGGCAAGCCCGAATACTTAAGAGGGGAAAGAATTGAGGCTGCCGAAAAAGGGGAAGTACCAGAACTTGGAGCGCACGGGATTCCTGCTGCCAATAAACGTTAGCAGGGGGAAGGGAGACCGTGTTCAGGGGCGCGGAACGCGGGCCTTCGTGCCCATGGGAACGGAAATCCCAAAGGAACTGAATGCGAATGAAAGGCTGAAGCACAGGGGAAAACTCGCGGAACAGGCGCCGTTTTTCACAAAACAGCATACTCCGAGGCAAAAGGCTATTGCGGAAAAGCTCAGGACTGCTGGAATAGGAACAGAGGAATTCATACTGTCACACAAAAATGGCAGAGCAGTATTCGGGAAAGCGGGGCACGCGCTCAGCACCGAGGAAGGAGCAAGGCTTTTCCGTAGGCATTTCTGGGACAACACCGAAAAGCTTGAGAAAATGGTGGCAAAAATGCGCAGCCTTGGAATATCCCACAACCACTTGCATCCTGGAAACATCACAATAGACGAAAAAGGGAACCTGAGAATAATAGACCTCGGAAAGGCAACCATGATTGCCCTTGAAAAAACCAAAAGATTGGGAAAGGACTGGGCATTCAAAAAATTCTACAATGACCTCAGGGACGCGTCGGGAACTCTCTTTGTAATGGCAGTAAGGGACGGATACCCTGACTTCAGGAACCACGCTTTCACCAACATAGTGTGGCATTACCCGCCGGAATTGATTGAAAAAATAGGATATTACACGAGACGCATTCTGGCAAAAGGGTATGAAGAGTCAAAACAGCACGCCCAAGAAATGGGCGGAAGATGAGAAGCGGGACAAAAGGAAAGCACCGCTAAGAATAAATTTTCCCACTCCCTAAAATGCCGAATGCTCGGGGAAGGGAAGCCGGAATGGCTCAGGGCGCAATTGCCGAACGGAAAGGAGTACGCGAGGGTAAAACTGCTTGTGCAGAAGAAGGGAATCGGAACTGTGTGCGAGGAAGCGCATTGCCCCAACATCGCGGAGTGCTGGAATTCGGGAACCGCGACGTTCATGGTATTGGGAAAGGTCTGCACGCGTGGATGCAGGTTCTGTGCGGTGAAAACCGGACTGCGGGGCGAAGAGGTGAATGAAAACGAAGCCGCGGAATTGGCGAAAGCGGTAAAGGAAATGGGACTGGATTACGTCGTGATTACTTCCGTGGACCGCGACGATTTGCCCGACCAGGGCGCGGGGCACTTCGCGGAATGCGTGAGGGAAGTAAAGAAAGAAAACCCGGCAACGAAAATCGAGATTCTCATTCCGGACTTCAGGGGAGAAAGGGAACTGATTGAGGAAATCACGCACTGCGGGGCGGAAGTAATCAGCCACAACATCGAGACCGTGAAAGAATTGCAGGGAAAAGTGCGCGACGGAAGGGCGAATTACGAACAGTCGCTAGAGGTGCTGCGCGCGGTAAAGGAATTCAATCCGCTGGTTTTCACGAAGAGCTCGATAATGCTTGGATTGGGCGAAACGAAAGAGCAGGCCATTGGGGCAATGCGGGATTTGCGCAAGGCAAAGGTGGATTTCCTGACATTGGGGCAATATTTGCAGCCAAGCAAAAACCAAATTGAGGCAAAAAGGTTCGTTGAACCTCGGGAGTTTGAAGAATTAAGGGAAACCGCATTGGAAATGGGTTTTGGTTACTGCGCTTCGGGGCCCCTGGTGAGGAGCTCTTACAGGGCAGGGGAGTTTTTTATTAAGAATGCGGTTAATGGAATGCGGGAAGAAAAGAAGTGAATTGAATGCCAAAAAAGACTGTCGCGGAATTCAAGGTTGAATGGATCCAGGTGCTGGACGAGAACGGGAAATGCGACGAGGCGCTCGCGCCAAAGCTTTCCGAGGCCGAACTCAAAAAATTGTACGAGTTAATGGTTCTCACGAGGGCGTTCGACGAAAAGGCATTCAAATTGCAAAGGCAGGGAAGGCTGGGAACTTACGCGCAGTGCCTGGGGCAGGAAGCAAGCCAGGTGGGAGCCGCATTTGCAATGAAAAACGAGGACTGGCTTTTTCCGACTTACAGGGACCACGGCGCGTCGATTGCAAGGGGAATTCCGATTGCAAAACTCTTCCAGTACTGGGGGGGCGACGAGCGCGGAAACGCCATTCCGGAGGAAATCAACAATCTTCCCGTGGCGATTCCGGTTGGAACTCAGGCATTGCACGCCACGGGATTCGGAATGGCAATGAACATAATGAAAAAGAAAAGCGTCGGAGTGACCTTTTTCGGGGACGGGGCAAGCAGCACGGGAGACGTGCAAATCGCAATGAATTTTGCGGGTGTGTTCAATGCGCCGGTGGTGTTCGTGTGCGAGAACAACCAGTACGCGATAAGCGTGCCGAAGAAAAAGCAGACGAATTCGCAGACGATTGCGCAAAAAGCAATCGCGCACGGAATAAACGGGATTCAGGTTGACGGAAACGATGTCCTTGCGGTTTATTCCGCGGCAAAAAAGGCGGTTGAAGAGGCACGCAGCGGAAAGGGTCCAACGCTGATTGAGTGCCTAACTTACAGACTGGGGGAGCACACGACTGCGGACGACTCAAAAAAGTACAGGAGCGAAAGCGAAGTGCAGGAATGGAGGAAAAAGGACCCGATTGCGCGCTATGAAAAATTCCTTGCGGGAAAGGGATTGTGGAATGAGGAATACGCGAAGAAAGCAGCGGAAGAGGCTAGCGCGAAAGTGGAAAGCGCGGTGAGCGAATACGAAAAAATTCCTTTGCCGAGCCCGGGCGAGTTCTTTGATTACGTTTATGCAAAGCCCACGCAGGAAATAAGCGAGCAAAAAAAAGAGTTCTTGGAATCATTGAAGTAAATAATTGAAGTGAAATGAAATAACAGAAAACTGAAACGAAAACGGTGAATGAATGGCGGAAATGAATCTTGTGCAGGCAATAAACCTCGCGCTTGGCCAGGAAATGCAGCGCGACCAGAGCGTCGTGGTGATGGGCGAAGACGTCGGAGTGGACGGTGGGGTTTTCAGGGCAACAGAGGGGCTGATCGCAAAGTTCGGGGCGGAAAGGGTGATTGACACGCCCTTGAGCGAGTCCGGAATAATCGGAAGCGCAATAGGAATGGCAATCGCGGGGCTGAAACCCGTGGCGGAAATACAGTTTTCGGGATTCATTTATCCGGCGTTCGAGCAGATAATTTCCCATGCAGCAAGAATAAGGAACAGGAGCAGGGGAAGATTCACCTGCCCGCTTGTGATAAGGAGCCCATACGGCGCGGGAATACGCGCATTGGAGCACCATCAGGAAAGCACCGAGGTTTATTTCGCGCACACACCCGGAATAAAAGTGGTAATGCCCTCGAACCCTTACGACGCGAAGGGCCTTCTCGCCGCGAGCATCCGCGACCCCGACCCTGTGATTTTTTACGAATCGCTGAAATTGTACCGCGCCTTCAAAATGGAGGTTCCCGAAAAGGATTATGAAATAGAAATCGGGAAAGCGGGAATAGCGCGGAAAGGAAAGGATTTGACGATTGTGAGCTTCGGGGCAATGATGAGGCCGAGTCTCGAGGCTGCGGAAGAATTGCAGCAGGAAGGAATAAGCGCGGAAGTCGTGGATTTGAAAACAGTCAACCCGTTGGACCTGGAAACCGTAATAAAATCCGTTGAAAAAACTGGAAGGCTTTTGGTGGTGCACGAGGCGCCGAGAACGTGCGGAATGGGCGCGGAAATCTGCGCGAGGGTCGCGGAAAAGGCATTGCTTGAACTGAAGGCACCGGTTTCGAGGGTGACGGGCTACGACACGATGCCGCCGCTGGCGAAACTGGAAAATTATTATCTGCCCGACGCAAACAAAATAATGATTGAAGCAAAAAGGATTGCAGGATTCTGAAAGGGGGAATTTTGAATGGCTTTGGATTTCAGGTTTCCGGACGTGGGGGAAGGGATTCACGAAGGCGAATTGGTGAAATGGCTTGTAAAGGAAGGCGACGAAGTGAAAGCCGACCAGGCGTTCGCGGAAGTGGAAACCGACAAGGCGGTGGTTGAAATTCCCTCGCCCAAGGCGGGAATAATACTCAAATTGCACGTTGAGAACGGGCAAAGGATAAGCGTTGGGCAGGTAATCGCGACAATCGGGGAAAAAGGGGAAACTTATTCGGGGCAGGCACCTGCACAGGAAGCAAAAATCGGGCCAAAACA
Organism: archaeon; assembly: GCA_041648435.1. Taxonomy (GTDB): domain Archaea; phylum Iainarchaeota; class Iainarchaeia; order Iainarchaeales; family JBAZPA01; genus JBAZPA01. The sequence continues at coordinate 955 of JBAZPA010000028.1, read as the reverse complement.
CGAAACGAGGGAAACGGGAAATGCGCAGGAAAATTCTGCCGCAATCGGAGTACTTGCAACGCCAGCAACGAGAAAAGCCGCGCGCGAAATGGGAATCGACATTGAGAAAGTCAGGGGAACGGGAAGCGGAGGAAGGATTACTGAAGAGGACTTGAAGGCATTCACGGGAAAAGGACAGGGAAACGAAAAAACGATTTCCTCGCCGGAAAAAACGGATTTTGAAAAGGAAGGCGAAATTGAAAGGATTCCCTTGCGCGGAACGAGGAAGGTTATTGCGGAAAGAATGGCAAAAAGTTTTCGCACGATACCGCACGCCGTGCACATGGACGAAGTTGACGTTACGGAACTCGTTAAATTAAAGGAAAGGGAGAAGGGAGAGGCGGCAAAGCGCGGAGCAAGGCTCACCTACCTGCCCTTCATAATCAAGGCAACGGTTTTCGCATTGAAAAACAATCCCCGCGTCAACGCGTCACTGGACGAAGCGGCAAATGAAATCGTGGTCAAAAAATATTACCACATAGGGGTTGCGGTTGACACCGATGACGGCCTTGTTGTTGTCACGGTGCGGAATGCGGACAAAAAAAGCATAATTGAAATAGCGCAGGAAGTCGAGGAACTCGCGGGAAAGGCGAAAACCAAGAAAATCGCGCTCGAGGATTTGAGGGGAAGCACTTTCACAATAACAAACATAGGCGCAATAGGCGGAACGTGGAGTTTTCCGATAATAAATTACCCGAACGCCGCAATACTCGGGGTTCATAGGATAAAGGAAAGGCCGATTGCGGTTGAAGGAAAAGTCAGGGTGCGCAGCGTGCTGAATTTGTCGCTTTCATTCGACCACAGGATAATTGACGGCGCGGACGCTGCGCGGTTCATGAATGACATAATGGTGCACTTGGAGGACCCTGCAATGATGCTCGTGGACAGCATTTAAGCCAGTTTGAGGTGGAATGAA
>JBAZPA010000027.1:0-10628 GCA_041648435.1 archaeon | reverse complement strand
AGCAATGGCCAGACCTGCGAGAAATCGATTTCAGTGGAATCCGGAAGCTGGTTTCCAGTGAAATCCGGAACAGGGCTTTCAATCGGAAGAACTGGATTCGAGGGCAAAGGAATTCCGTGCCTGAAACGCGAAACGTCAAGGAAGTGCTCCAATGCAACCGCCTTGCTTTCCGGAACCTTTTCCAAAGGAAGGCAAAGCAGGCTGGACAAAACGATTTTTTCCGAGAGCCTTTCCGCCAACTTCCTGTTTTTTTCAAGCAAGCCCTGAATCGTTTTGGGCAATGACTCCAAGTCTATTCCCGTTTTGAGGTTTGGAAGGCAAAAGTTCCCCTTTTCAAGCTCTCCGCCAATGCAGGCGCGGAACGAGTCAAAGTACGACCAATTGTTTTCCGCCAAAAACTGCCTTTCGGGGCTCAAAAGCAGGGGTTTTGAATGCAATGCAATTTCAAGCAATGCGCAAACCCGCTTTAACTCCGAAAAATTTGAAGCCGAAACCTTCAGGCAATTGCCTTTCACTGAAACCGCAATGTTCCGCGAGTCCAGCCGCGCAAGGGTCTCCTGAAGTGGCTTCTGCCTTTCACGCAAGCAGAAAATTGCTTTGGGATAAAAGGGGAAGCGCTTCACGATTTTCTCTTCGCGGTTCGCGAATTCCACTATCACTTCGCGGTTCTGCTCCGAGTAACCAGCTTTCGCGAGCCAGAGGAACTCCGTGCGCTTTGCGGAAAACGGATTCGCCATAAGGCAAAAAGAGGCCCGAGAATTAAAGGCGGTTTCGGAAGAGCGGATTTCCGCTGAAACACGACAGTAATTTTTGAGCTTTATTTTTTTATGGTTTTTTTCAGGCTTTCCAAAAATTCCTTGGTATCAACAAAATAATTAGGATATGCCTTTTTCAGGTCAATAACATTATCCGCTCCGACCAGGACGACATCAAATTCTTTGTTGCCCTTGTTCCTTCTTTCAAATTCGGCGTAATCGGCCAATGCATTTTCCTCTCGGCTTTTCGGATATGCGGTAACGGTCAGCACGCCGCGCGGACTTTGATTATTTAAACCTTTATTCTGCGCGGTTTTGCACAATTTTTGTTTTAAGGCCATTTTGTCCATAAAATTAAAAATAAAGCTTTAATTATCTTTTTTAATTTCAGTGGGCAACGACAAAAATAAAGCAACAAATAACTTTGCGCGGTAATCTTAAATCTGAAGGCTTACATGAACTCGTCGACTTCCTTCTGGAATTCCGCGCTGTTTTCCTCGAATTCCTGGCTTGCCTTCTCGAGGGTTTTCTCGTGCGAGCTTTCCGCGCTTTTCCTCTGGCGCACGTGGAAGAAAACGGGGTAATGCGTTGCTTCGCCGACAATCAGCGCCTCTCCGACGCGCATTCCCGTGAGAATCTTCGTGCTTTCCTGGTCCAGTCCCTCGGAGCTTTCCTGAATGTGCTTCAAATCATAGGGATTCGAAATGCGCAATAAAACGTGGGTTCCGCACTGCGAAAGAACCGTGGTGCTCAGGCGTATTGGCCTTTGGGAAACGAGGCACAATGAGGCGCCGAATTTGCGGCCTTCGCGCGCAATCGTTTCAATCATGCCCCGGCAAATCGCGTTTTCCCCGGCTGTGTGCTCGGGAACGAACTGGTGGGCTTCCTCCAACACCAACAGGAAGGGGCAGATTGCCTGGCGCCTGCGCTCAGTGAAAAGCTTGCGCGAAAGATAGGAAACGATTGCCTGCTTCTTGCGCATTTCAATGACTTCGGACAAATCTATTATCGTGAGCATTCCCGGCTTTACCAAATCAGAAAAGCTTGGGGAATCGGTTTCCGCGAAAATTCCCAGTTCGAATAGGCTGTGAATGCTGTTCTCCAGGGCCTGGCGCGTGTTGTCCTTTATGCTTTCATCGGAGCGGATTGCCTGCAGTAATTCGTTCAGGCCAAATGGGCCGGAGCCGGAGTGCATTCCCTCCTTCAGTTCCGAAAGGATTTTTTGCAACGCGCGCTTTTGGATCGGGCTGAATCCCGGAACGATGCCCGCAATCATTCCCGCTGATGCCTTTGAAATACCGATGCGGATTTCGTTTCCCTTGACGAGGCGGGTTCTGTCCGAGTAATCCTTTCCGGTTTTGCCTTTCTTCGGGGGGAAAGCGAAATTCGAGTATTCGCCGTGAACGTCCAATACTATTGTGGCAATCCTTCCGTCCTCCTTTTTGCGCTCAAGGAGTTCCTCGAGAAGGACGGAAACGAGATAACTGTTGTGGACGATTATTCCGTTTGCTGTAAAGTTGCGCAAAGACGTCTGAAGGTCGTAAACGAATTCATAGTCCGGCTTGAAGAATTCCTTGGACTTCACTTTGTCGAAGAAAAAATCCGAGTCCGCCAATGATTTCAGGAAGGAAATCCTTCTTTCGATTTCGGGGAAAAAGGAAACCATTTCCCTTATTTCACGAATCAGGGCCAAGCGGATAAGGCAAACCGCTTCCGAAGGCGGGTTCCTGAAGCCCGCAGCGTAATTGTAAAGCGCTTCCTCGTACTTGCCGCTTTCGGGGCAGATTCGGCGCGTCGAAATCCTTAGTTCCCTGGATACTTCGTATAATCTTCCTGCCGCGGCGCTTGAATTCCCTGAAATCAGCTGGCTGGAATTGCCTGAAGACTGGTTTTCGGCAAGCATTCCCTCCAATTCGGCCAATGCCGATTCGCAGGACCGCTTCAATCCAACGCATTCGGATTCAAGGAACGCGACGATTTTCCTGAGCGATTCACGGCTCGGGTTGTCGTTCCTTGAAAAATAATTGCTGAGGCCGCCCTTGCCAGCGCGCGCTTTGGGAAGGCGCAGTTTCGAGAAAATGAAATCAAGGTGCGGTTTCGTGTTCGGAATCGTTTCAATGTTGGTGTTTGCCTTGAGGGAACAATAATGCTTGAAGCGCTCTTCCTTGTGCGGAATGAGGAAGCGGATTCCCGAAAGGCGGTTGAAATTCAACGGGCCGCTCGCAATCAGGCGCGGATAGGTTTTTCCCATTGCACGCTTGGGGGCAATCCTCGAAACTATTCCGTGCCTCAGAAGCATCGCCTCGATTGACCTGATCAAGTGCGGGCTGGCGAGGCAGATTTCAATCGAGGGAACCCGTTTCGCGATGCGGCCGTTGCAGTCGATGAACGCGCCCAAAAACGATTTTATTGCCGGAAGACCAGATTTCATTAATTCCTCGGGAACGAACTTCGTCCAGCTCGAATTCGTGAACCCGATTTTTTGGAGGGATTCCGCCAAAAGCAGGTTGTATATGCACAGGCTGTCCTTCCGCTTTATTTCAGCGGCTTTTTCCGAAAACACCCTTTCGGAAAGCATCTTGAATTCTTGCCTTATTTCGGGCGAAGCGTTCGAAAACATGATTTGCTTTCCTGTATTGCGGCCCTCCGCGAGCAGGTATGCGAGCATTCTGGCGAAATCATCGTTGACTTCAATCCTCGATGGAATGCGCTTTGACTTTCGGCGCAGGAAGGGAATCCTTTGCTTCAGGGAATCAAAGTCCATGCCGAAAATGGAACAGAACTCGCGCAGTCTGCGCAATGGAATCCCGCTGGAATTTAGCCAATCTTTCAGGGTTCTCTCTTTCATTCCGGCTTTTTGGCAGAATTCCTTGATTCCATAGGAAGCTATTTTTTCTTCCAATTCCTTGGAAACCGAATCCACCCTCACGGAATCCGAGTCCTTCCAGACTTCAATGAAATCAATCGCCTGCCTGCCGCCCTTTATTTTCGGCAATGAAAGCAAAACAAAATCGCTCTCCGAAATTTCAGAGGCTGGAACCCATTCGAACGATTCCCTCAGCACGGGAACCAAGTGCTCCGGAGTAAGCTCGAGCTCCTTTTCCATTCTCGTCCTTATTCGGACCATTTCCGCTGGGGCCTTCCTCCGCGAAAGCCCCTCGATCAGGCAGGAGTTTGTTTTCATTCCCAAGCCGGCGGAAATCGCGAAGTCGCTGCCATAATTCAGCGCGAATTCGATTCCATCTCTTTGGATTGAATCTTCGGAAACACATTCGTCAACCAAATCCCTGATTTTTGCAATCCTGCCGTCCCCGAGAAGGATTTCGGAATTCGGTCCCACGCATTTCCCGTAACCAGATTGTGCCATAATCGCCAGATGCTTCTGAAAAAGTTTTCCGAGACCGAGTTTTACTTCCAGATCGTGATACTCGAGCTTTCCCAAATGCAGTCCGGATTCCTCTTCAAACGAAAGGAACTGCTTTAGAGTCGAGGCGGATGCGTCGAGGACTTTCGTGCCGGGGCCGGGGGGATAAGTGGGGCGCTTGGTCTGGCCGCCAGCCATCACTCCCAAAGGCCGCGTTTTCGCAATCAGGTATTCCCATTCCCCCACGGGAAACTGGTCGTAAAGCGCGAAGCCGTTTGACTCGAATTCCTTCACGCTTTCAGCGCGCTCAAAATAGCGGTTCGTCTTTATGACGTCTGTTACAAGGCACACCATCGTGCCCTCGGAATAGGGGATTTCCACGAATTGGCCGCGGTGCACCACGCCCTTGCTTACGACAAAGTCGAGCTGGCTCGGGGAGGGGCCTTCCATTGTGGAAATTACCGTTCCGATTTCCTGCATCATTTCCGCCTTCCACTGCTCCAAGAACAATTTCCCCATTCTCATTTTTTAATGAAACGCTTGCTGAATTCCGCTGACTTGCCGAAAGGTATTTCAACTGCCACCCCGCGCCAGCCGCAATTCGGGCAGTAATACAGCTCGCCCATCTGGCCTCCCGCGCTCCGCTCCACTTTCAGGGAACCGCACTGGGGGCACACGCGCACGAATTCGGGGTTCACGCTTTCAACTCCAATAGTTCAGGAAGTTCAGCGAGGGAAGAAATTTTCGCCTTCGCTCCCTCAAGGCCTTTGTGCCTCCCTTTCCTGTCAATCAATATTGGGGTTATTCCTGAATTTATTGCTCCCTTTATGTCGGTGCGCGGCTTGTCGCCCACCATAATGCAGTCCTTCGGCTTCAATCCGAGTTCATGGAGCGCCGCGGAAAATATTTTCCTGCCGGGCTTTATTGCGCCGATTTCAAAGGACAAAACCGTTTGGTCAAAAAATCCGCTTATTCCGAGTTTTTCCTGGGCAAGCGAATTCGAGGACGAAGTGTTGCTTATGAGGCAGAGCGCGAAACCCCTCTTTTTTAGTTCAAGGAGAACGCGCCTCGATTCGGGGAACAATTCTATTTCCTCGCGCGCCTTTTTGTAAAGGAAAAGCGCTTTCTCAAACTGGGCTTTTGCGGGCCTGAACTTCAAACCTTTGAATATCGAGTTCAGTTCAGCTTCGCGGCTCGGAAACGGCTTTGTGTGAATGGTTTTCTCCCAGTTGCGCGAGAATTTGCCCCCGAGGACGCCTATTTTGTAGCCTGAAATTCTCTTGATGTAATGAACCATCTCCTTTTTGCGGTGCGAGAACGCGAGCGTTCCCCACAGGTCGAACAAAACGGCTTTTGCCCTGAATTTCTTTTTCACCTGAACGGCCTCCTGTCCCTGCGCTTCACGATTATGCCGTTCTTTCCGGCCTTGTCGAAAACCCTGTTAAGAATCATCCCTATTTCTTCATGGCGCAACCTCGCGCGCAAATCCGCCTCAATCAGAACCGAGGGAAACGCGTATTCCTTGTGCAGTGAGGAAAGCGAGCACACGACTGGCGCGATTTTTTCCGCGCCCTTCTTGGCTTCCGCGGAATTCGCGAGGAATTCGACGCGCAGGGGATTGTCCAGCGGAGAGGGCTTGAGGTAAAACGCGTTGACCTTTTTCGCCCAGTCCAGTGGGAAGTCGGCGAGAATCGGGTGCTTTTTCACGTCCGCGCTGTAGGCGAAGGCGCTTGTCCTTTCGCCGAGCGAAAGCAGGTGCAATAAAAGCATGGAATCGTTGGTTCCCGCAAGGGAAATCCCCTTAGCTTTGGTTTCCGGCATTTGCGAGACGATGTCTCTGAACCGGGTTCCGCGCGAGTCCTCCACGCACGCCACGAGAACGCAGGAATTCTTTTCCGCTGTGGAATAAAGTTTTTCGAAAATCGAAATGGTTTCAAGGTAATTCTGGTGCAATTCGGACTGCTGCTGTCGCGGCTTGTCAGGGTATTGGGGAACGATGCTTCCGTCAAGAAAGCAGTAATCGGGGGAAAACTTTTCGATTGCCTCGATTGACTTTGAAATTTCCTCCTTGAGGCGGAGGAGGGAAACCGAAACCCCCAAATCGTCAAGTTCCGTGCCCGAGCTTATCACGAAGGGCTCGGGCAATGATGCAGGTGAGGGGTTGTATTCCGCCTTTACGAGGCGGCTGTTCTTGTAGGTGAAAACCGCCGCGATTGCGCGCACGAGCATCAGGTCAACGGAAGAAAGCTCCTTTGCCATGAAGCCCGAGTCAACGCCCGCTATTTTGCAGTTCAATTCGGCTTTGCGAACCGGAAAAAACGGCTTTTCCTCGAGGAAGCCGCTTTCCTTCGGAAGCACGCTTGTGCGCAGGAATGAAAGGCTTGAGGCGAGGGAGCGGCTTTTCTCCTCGGAAAAGGAAATGCGCTTAGCTGCCTCTTCAATTGCCTTGTCAAGTCGCATGAAAAAAGTAACTGCGGAATCCGTTAAATTCGTTTGCTTTCATTTTTCGGGGCCCAAGGCTTCGCGCACGCGGCGCTTCTTCGGGCTCAGCTCATATACTTCTAATTCATCTGAAATTTTTTCCTTCGAGCGAACGAAGAATCTGTCAAGAATCGGCCTGTAAGTTATTACCTCCCCGCGCATATTGCGGTCAAGAAGAAAAAACAATTTTTTCCCGAAAAGAATGTCTTTCCGGTTGCGCCAGATGAATTCCTGCAAAAGGAATTCTGATGGATGGACTCCGAGCTTTTTGCGCAATTCCTCGCTTCTCCGCGCGCTTTCACGGACTTCCTTTTCCAAATTAAGGGGTTTCCTTAATGGTCTCTCCTTGATACGCTGGATGTAGCATATTTTGAAGGGATTCGAATCCCTGTAGCCGAGAACGAAAACCGGTTCGCCTTTGCTGTTTTCGAGAGTTATGCCGGGAAAATATTCCGTGTGGCCGTCGAAAAACCTGAAGTTCTTGTGCTCCGAGAAATGGTAGTCCGCGGTGCTTATTCCGGCCTTGAATTTCGGGAGTCCGGAGGGCTTCGCCTTTCCCAAAAAACGCCTTTTCTTCACTAGGGCGCGGAGCCACAAACGCTTCAAAGAAGCCATAACGAATTTCCCTCACCATAATTTAAAAGGACTCACTTTTCGAGGCCAAGCGCCTCGCGAACCCTGCGCTTCTGCATGCCGAGCTCGTAATAGATTTTGTCATCAAGGACAAATTCTTTTGAGGGGACAAAAAACCGGCTTATCAGCGGCTTGTAAACTTCCGGGTTGAGAGAAACCAGGCCGGAATTGATGACTACCTTTTGGCCGCCAAGTATTTTTTCCCGATTCTCCCAAATGAATTCCGAAAGCAGAAACTCCGAGGGAAAAATTCCGAGCTTCCCCTGCAATTGCCTGCTTCTTAGCCTGCTTTCCGCCAGCCCGTATCTTCCCGCTCTTTCCCTCTGAATGTACCTTATTTCCATTATTTTCTTTTTTCCCTTTTCAAGAAAGGAGTAATACCTGTCATTGTATCCGAGCATAAAAACCGGTTTTCCCCTGCCGTTCCTGAGTGCCAAGCAAGGGTAATGCCGCTTGGTACCGTCAAAGAATGTCCAGCCATCATAATTGATGAAGCTGTAATCCTGGGGGTTTATTCCCTGCCTGAATTTTGGCTGGACGAAAGGAACCTTTGGCTTGGCCCGCCTGCCCGAAACCAGCCTTATCGCATTTCTTCCCCTTGCAAGGGCGCGGAGCCAAGCGCGCTTCAGAGTGACCATGATGATAAATCCGCCTTGAAGCTTAAAAATTATTCATCCTCGATGTTGTGGCTACATAATATTGGCGGTTCCGGCAACGGTTCGGTATCCTGACCGAAACCTTGAAAAACCCCCTCGGATTAATAATAACGAGAAAATTTTTTCCTTTTCAGGACAAAAAACGGGGTAATCAAAATGAAAGCAATTATCGAGGTAAAGAACATTGCGCAGGACTGGAAGCCGCCCTTCCAGAAAAAAATAGACGTGAAAGAATTCACGGTTGACGAAACAAAGGAATTCGACGAGGATTCCGTGCACGAATTCGTTTTCAGGCTGTGCAGGATAAACGGCGACAAGTGCCAGATTGAATACAACAGGGGCTACACCCTGAAGGGATACGAACAGCCCGGAGACAGGAAAATCTGGCTTGAAAGCGGGGAAAGCAAGGAAATCTCGCAGTTGTGGAACAGCAACGGAATAACGAAAAAGGTTACCCTGAAGCAGCTTGTTGCCTGAAGCCGGAAAAAAAGGCGGAAAAAGCAATGGCATTGAAGCAGGCAATAATAGTAAGAATTGACCTCAAGATGGGGAAGGGAAAGATTGCCGGCCAGTGTTGCCACGCCTCGCTCGGCGCGTTCCTGAAATGCCGGAAAAAGAATCCGCGGATTGCGGAAGAATGGCTTGAAAGCGGAATGGCAAAAATAGTATTGAAGTGCGGGAGCAAAAGCGAACTGCTTGAATTGTTCATGAAAGCCAAGCAAAGGCTTCCCTGCGAACTGATTCACGACGCGGGAAGGACGCAGATTGAAGCGGGGGAAACGACCTGCCTTGGCATCGGGCCCGCGGAAGAAAGCGAGCTGGACGGGATTACTGGCAAATTGAAACTATTATAAATTTCCATTCCCTAATTCTTCAGGTAATCATGCAAAGGAAAAGCTTCGGCGCATCGGCGGCAGAGGTGATACGCTCCTCGGACCTCGTATTGGAGATTCTTGACGCGAGGTTCGCGAAGGAAACACGGAACCTGAACGCGGAAAAAGGCGTGCTGGAAAGGGGAAAAAAGCTTCTGCTCGTGCTGAACAAATCCGATCTGGTTTCATTGAATTTCGCGGAAAAAACCAAGGCGGAATTGCTGAAGGAAGCGCCCTGCGTTTTCATAAGCGCGAAGGACAAGAAGGGAAAATACGTTTTGAGGAAAGTAATCCTCCGCGAAATAGGGGGAAAGGGAATCGTGGGAATAATCGGCTACCCGAACACGGGCAAAAGCTCGATAATAAACGCGCTCGCGGGAAGGAAGGCGGCAAAGACGAGCAGTTCCGCGGGATTCACGAAGGGAAAGCAGAGGGTGCGCCTCAAGGAAGGCGTTTATTTGATTGATTCGCCGGGAGTGCTGCCTTTCAGGGAAAGGGACGAGGAAAAGCTCCTGATTCTGAACGCGAAGAGCCCCGAGCAGGTTGAGGAATGCACCGGCGCCGCGGAAAAAATACTCGGAATAATCGCAAGGGAAAACCCGAAGGCGCTGGAAGAAAGGTACGGAATGAAAGTGGAAAGGGAAGCCGAAACCAAGAAATTGCTGGAAGCGATTGCATTGAAGAGGGGAAGGCTCTCAAAAGGCGGAAAACCGGATTCCGAGGGAATGGCAAAGCAGATAGTATTGGACTGGCAGAGGGGAAAAATTTCCTTGAAGGTGAAGGGCTGAAGGCGAAAAACATATGGTGATAATCCTCACGAAACGGAAAAGGAGCGCATTGATGGGGTTCGGCGCGCTCTTCGCGGTTCTCCTGCTTTTCGCGGCGTACTTTTATCTTTTCAGCTCCGGGATAGAATTGCAGGGCGGAGTGACGAGTTATACGGGGGGAAAGGCTTCCGTTCAGGTCACGGTGCAAAACAACGGCCTGCACGAATTGCGGGATTTGACCATAGGCGAAAAAAAGGGTTTGGCTTACAAGCAGCTTGCGGTAATAGGAACCCTGAAGCCCAAGGAAAAGCGTCTGCTCTCAATAGAGCTTGAATCGGAAGGAAAAAGCGAGGCGGTGCTTTCGGTGCGCGGGGCATTCCAGGACGAAGTTACTGCGACCGTTCCGTTGCTGAAGCAGGCACTGCCCTTGAGCATAACCCTGAGCGGCCCGAACACGGTTTTTGTGAACTCAAAATTCAAAATGGAATTGGAGTTATGCAATCCCACGGGGCTGGAAGTCGGCAATGCAAAGGTTTCCGCGGTTCCAAAGGACGCTTCGGTTGCCGCTGCATTGAACGCGGAGCAGGAAACCGCGATTCCAAAGAATTCGTGCTCGAAAACCGTTTTTGAATTCAGTGCTTTGAGTGCGGGAAAGACGGCAATAATCTTTAATATAAACGCGCTTAATGATACCAAGACCGCGCAGAAGGAAATAACGGTTACAAAGTAATGTTTTGAAGGTGAATTTATGGCGAAGGAAAGCCTCGAGGACAACCCGAGCATCATCCGCATAATACAGGAAATGGTGCGCAAGGGCGAAAGCGAAAAGGACATAATGTCCACATTGCGCGGATTGGGCATCGACGAGGAAAGGGCGAAGCGATTGCTGATGCTGGGGCAGGCAGACACGTTTGCGCTCGTTGAATCCGAGGTATCGAAAATAGTGAGGGGCAGCATCGCGGAAGAGGAGGAGGACTTCAAGATTGCGCTTAAAAGGCAGTTGAAGGACGCTGTTGGAGAGGCAAAAATCGAGATGGAAAAGAACGTGAGGGATTACACCGACAAGAAAACCGGAAAAATATTGGAAATGATGGAAGAAA
>JBAZPA010000026.1:0-10642 GCA_041648435.1 archaeon | reverse complement strand
TGTAACCTATGTTGTGCAATATTTGAGCATTAAAATTTACACTCCCCCATGGGGGAGTGTAACCCATGTTGTGCAGAGAACCACTGTTAGAAAAAGTGTAACCCATGTTATGCTACGTAACAATTAAGCGTTTGAACTCCAGACTCTTTGCTCCGAAGTTAATCAATAAACCAACCTCAAGGTTATAGGCTTCCAGATAGTTAATCGCCTGCGCCAGATGGACATCTTCCAACTGGATAAGGGCTTTTAATTCCACCATTATCTTATCCTGAACTAAGAAATCTACCCGACGTGTTCCTACCGGCTGGTTGTGATAAAATATCGGCATTTCCAATTCACGCTGAAAACCGATTTCGTTTTCTATTAATTCTATTGCCAAACAACGCTGATAAATTACTTCCTGGAAACCATTGCCTAATGTTGAATGCACCTGCATTGCACAACCAATGATTCTGCGGGTTAATTCTTCATACTTCATAATCGTCAGCACCACGATTCATAGGATTTACGGATTATCTGGATTAAAGAAACAAACTCATAACTTTTCACGATTCTAATCCTGTCCATCCTTTAATCTGAAAAATCCCGGTTCAGACGTTTTCCACCACTTTGATCTCATCCTTCGTCAAGACGTACAGTCGATACACCATCTGGTCAATCTCTCTTTCAAGAATAAAAATAAATTTTAGATAGTCACTTATTATGAAAAATATCTCTTTAAATCATTTGCATCTAAAACCTTGTACTTCACAATTTTATTTATTTCTCTGCTGACAGTCGGTGAATAAAACGTAGATCTAAAGAAAAGTTCCTCGGGTTCCTTTATCGGACGTATTGCAAGGAATGTTTCTTTCTCATCACTTTTACAAAGACTTTCTCCTCTATGATACGGATTGACAAATGTATATCCATCAGGTAAATCCCGGTCTAGATATTGTCTGCATTCTTCTTGTTTGATCCAATCAGCGAAAAAATGATCTCCAAGGTATCTTAAATGTCCCGTTACAGATGCTGGTTGTCTGTTAAAATTTTCATCCCTCGTATATTCATCATCCAGATAATGCTCTTCGTCATCATATTTTCTTAAGGCATTTTGCTGATAAATGGACACATATCTCTTTCGCGGGAGATACCGAATTGGATTTTCTTCTCTATTGTAATTCTTCGGGCGATGTAATGATCTGAGTCCCGGAAAATAAAAGTAAACATCTGGCGCCTTGACCAAATCCCGATAGTTACCATAAACACAAACCTTCAATAGAATCTTCGACAATTCCGACCAATCACGCCCAATACAGAATTTGATGGAACAATCCGCGCTGATTTTCAATATCTCAACTGCCGATGGCTCCCTGAAGAGTACCCTAACAAATACTTCCGGAGGATCAAGATATTCCTGCACGAAACGAATTTTATCTATCCCAAGAACATGATCGAATACATCGCATACTTTAAATTCACAGAGTCCATTTTCAGGCACTGCGTAGTGTCGATTATTTTGAATATCACTGCAACATACCTCGCAGTACCTTTCCCATCTCTCAATGTCTGGATCGACTAAATACGTGTTCAGTGATTCTTCAATGAACTGAATCTTGGTCTTGTCGACCCAACTTTCGCCTTCCTCGAGCCGTAAATAGTCTCTTTTATCGAAAACATATCTCGGATTGGGTAATTCTTTCAGGTAAATCCTGGCGACTGGCGTAAAATTTTTAGAACAATGACTCCTATCAAACTGATATACAACCTGTAATCCTTTTCCGGATAACGGCTTTTTGAATGAATAGGTCTCAAATATTCTTAATATTTCCTCTAACGAGACTCCTTTAACCAGATTCTTAACATCATTAATCGCATTCCTTACCTGAGGAACGCTAAATCCCGAGAGCGCAGATATTCGATTCAGGATTTCCAATTCAGTCATGATATAACTACGGAACTGGTTGTACCAAATTGTTTATTGAATATATCGACAAAAACTGGTAAAAACCGAGATGCAATGGTCATCACTTCCTGAACTTTTGCCAAATTAGAAATAAGTATTCCGTGATGAACAGCGTTATTCCGTTCTTTCCTAATTTTCTTCAAATGGAAGGACATCCCATTAAACAAAGGGCACGTAATTTCAGATTTCTTTATCCCTGAATTTTTTTTGATTACTTTAAAATAAGTATCAAAATTCCTGATACTATCAAATGTCTTTTCGATTTCTGTTTCAGGCATTATAGCCAACCTCAGAATTTGGTGAATTAATAGCGATAACCACATTTCAAATAAAGTCATTGTTTGAATGACTATGTATGTTGATTCAATCTTGGGTCTATTTAAAATTGTGTCTATAATCATGGCATCTATCACTGAATTTTTCTCATCACATTTACAGACAGTTTGAATTTCTGTCATAACGAAAAAAACATTCTTTTGAATAATGCCTTGTACAATATGATAAATATCGCCTGATTGTAGATTTGGATATTTCTTTTTAAGATATTCCGATGCTTCATCCTGTTCTGATTCTTTTGCTTTAATCAAATGAAAATATGCCCTAGTCAGATAATCATAAACAGAAGTAATATGGCTACTATCCGGCGGAAATGGATAATATGTAGAATCAATATCTCCACAATTTAAGCACCTGTGTCTTGACGAATAATAAGAGATGCTATCCATAATGTAACCGCATTTTTGACAGGCAGTGTAATCGGGTTGTTCAAGCGCGTAATCCGAAAGAAACTCGCTAAAAGAAAATTTATCGCTTGGCATATAAACCTCCCATCAGTTAAAGAATTATTTCAACACAGGATATTCGTTTCCCCCCTCCACCACCGCAATCTCCTCTACCGCCAACCCGTACAACTGATACACCATCTGGTCAATCTCTCTTTCTAATCTGCTCCATAGCCCGCATAACCTCTTCAATAGTTGGCCACCGTCGGATATCCTTACCGGGAAGTTCCCCGTCAATCGCCGCTCTTATAATAGCCATTCTGGTATATAAGATCTCCACCAGCGTTTCAATAGCATTTTTAATCGTAGCAATATCCTCATCGCTCAGTTGGTTATTTGCCGTCTTCTCTTCACTCATTTTATTCCTCCTTAATCCCCTCCCGGAGATTTGAAACCTCTTTACCTAATTGCCCATGCAAAAGTTATCGTTGTTCCAAAATCATCTTTATTGATTGTCAAGGGTATTTCCCTTTCAACTGGTGAAATGGATAGAATAAATGATAATCCGGCAACTGTGGTGCTAATGACTCCCAAGACCATTTTATCTTCTGATTTCTTTTTATATTTATTCATTTTTACACGTAGTAATGCAGTGAGTTCTGAATTAGAATACACCGAACTTAATTCAGCTATCAATTCATTGAGAGCCTCTGCCGCATCATCATAATCTTTTGCTTTGTCAAAACTATCGAATGCTAAATATCCGCCTCCAATTGTAAAAATAAGACATGGCAAATAGGGATACTCCTTTACTGTAAAACTCCTTTTATCGACTATTTTATCATTTTCTTTTTTAACAGAATTATTAGTTTGCAATGTATTAGAAAAAATGATTTTATTCCACCGATTCCGAATTTCTTTAATATTTTCTGTTTCAAAATTAGCCACTCCACCGTCCATCATTATTTTAGTTGTATCATCACAACAAGTAATTAAAATTCCCGAGTAAATACGCCCAGCATAATCGAAAACCATTACTCCGAATCCAATATAATGCTCCAGTAACTCTTCTGATGGAGGTTCCGCCATTACACCTGTTTGAATGAAAATAAAAAGAACCGCACAGAAAATACATAATTGTTTCATCAATCACTCCTTACTTGTTTTTCAATGAACTCACTAGCATTTGAACAGTAGATTCTTCTATTAGTCTCTCATAGAAAATTTTTATAAATCTAAAATCCGTACATCAGCGATTAATTGCTTTAATTTAAAAAGATGGCTTACCCGCATATCTGTTATTAACTGTTTTTCAATTTCTGTATGATGGATAAAAACAGCAGTAAGTGGGAAATTGTCCACCCATGCAGTTTTATAAACAATTGCACAAAAAGGTATTCCACAAGTCCTAGTTATATAAGCATCCTTAATTCCATCCTCAATTTCTCCCCACTCAATTTGATATGGACTATCCGATTTTAGAAATAAAAGTGTATTTACTGTCGAATATTGGTTACCCGCTTTCTTTCCAATATCATCACAAACAACTTTTATCCATGGCTCTTGTTTCTTATCTCTATATCCGACTCGAACAACACCCTCTGAATTATCAGCAGCCTTTTCATCTCTATCATCTTCAGTTCTTCTTCGAATTCTTTTAACTTCGACTCCAAGAACAATATTATTTCCAATTGTAATTTTAATATCGGGTGTATCTCCCAAAATAAGTTCCTTTACAGACGCGATTTCCAACATATCTGCAGCACATTCTAATTCTGCAAATAAATCCTTTTTTTGCTCTGTATCAACATTTTTAAATTTCTGAATCTTTCTCTTTAAAGAATCTTTGTTAACTCTCGTGTCAGAATTTAGCTTTACACAAATTTTTTTTGAATTCAAACCAAAAATATCATTCATATAATTCCTTTCAATAATTTTGTGTCCAACCACACACGATTTGGACTTTTTTCTGCATTTAATATTTCTTCATGAACATCACATACGAGTTGTTCAATACTTTTATCCAAGTCCCTTCCAGTTTCAATTTCTGCTCTTCCTCGAAGATGTAGATTCTCAAAAACACTTTCATCGTAATTTTTTCTTATCCATTTTTTTTCTGGCTCAGAATCAAATTGATTTTTCATATTGTCGTCCTTTCTTTTACTAGTTATTTATATAAACTCTCATAAATGTATACTACTCGAAATATTCTACAAATCTCTTTTGTTACCATAATCATCTCATTTTCATTTATTTTTTAGTTTTCCCCTGCCCCGACTTTCATCGGGGCAGGGTTTTGTTGACACTCCCATAATCGTCTAATTCGTTCCGGTTTCTGTCTCTGTAGTTGTTTCAGTTGTCGGTTCCGTCTTTTTCGAACTCTTCCTTCGTGTTACCGGCTTGAACTGCTGCAGGATTTCAGGCTTGTCCTGAAAAGCAATCGCCGCGGCCTTGCGGATGATGAACATTTTTTTCTCGATCTCTTTAGCGAGCGTGTTCAATTCCACCAAATGCGTTTTCTGAGTGTGCTTGGCATCTTCCTGTTTGTTCTCGCTTTCCGTCAACGACACAATGACCGCATCCAATTCATCCAGATCCGCCTGCTTCACTCCGGATTGAAGCAGCAGATCCTTATGTGCGGTCGTCGTTTCTTTCATATACGAAAGATCGGAGATAATTCTTGGCACGGGCGTAGTCAGCCCGACATTGATGCGATAGGCTTTTATCGCAGTCTTATCGTCAACAAACGCGATTTCCGCCGCGTTTTTGATTCTGCCCACGACCTTAATGGCAGATGCGATAACGACTTTCTGCTCATGGGAACGTCGAGAACGCTGACCTTTCGAGTCATGAAAGGTTGTATCTTTCTGCCTCAACGTTCCAATCTGAGTCTCAAAACCTGTGACTTTTTCCTCCGTAATGCCCACACCGGCCAATTCCGTCGGAAATTTCTTCGTCGTCGTCAGCAAAACATTGGATTCTTCCAAAACACGATCGATTTCTTTTGACATACTCTTTTTCCTCCAATTGTTGAACTTACTTTTTTTTATTTTTCAGGATTTCCTTTTGAAATCCTTTTGATCGGCTTATAAATGAATTTTTTCGCTTGTAAACCAAATTATTTCACTTCAAGGGTAAATTATTTGTCTTAAAATCCAATTATTTTTCTTAAAACATAAAACCTTTCTATACAAACATAAATTATCCGTATATAAAAATAAATTTTTCCGCTTATAGGGTAATTTATTCCGCTTCAAATGTTTTTCCGGCGCCTTAAAATTAAATTATTTTGCTTAAAAGGTTTTTCCCGACACTTCAAGGGTCAATTATTTCTTTTGCAGGAAAAATAATCCCGCAAAATGGAAGAATTGGACCATCATAATTTCTTTTCCAAAACCTTGTTAGAATTTATTTTTCTGAAAAGGGAAGTTTTTTCCATCCATTTAGAATTCAGTAAATAATAAGCAATTAAGTATTGAGTTTTTTCGCCGTAATAGTAATTTGGATTGTGTTTTGTTTTTGTTGGATGAAATCGGTGCATTTCTGCCTGTTTCTTTTCTCCCGGACAATTCTAAGCATTCATTCCTAATGTCAAAGAACGGAAAAGCGATTCGATTGCCAAAATCCTTTCGGAGAGTCTCAAATTAACGTACGGCTTAATTTAACGACGGTTTCGTTAATTGCAATATCATTTTAAACACAAAGACACGGAGACTCAGAGGAAAGGTAAAGGTGAAGAGAAGATCGAACGGAGTATACGAACACACGTTCTCTCAGGGTTGTCATCGTGAGGAGCCTGTAGAATTATTCATTAAGGAAAAACCAATCCGGAATCCGAATATTTTCTGAATACAATCAATACATAGCGACGAAGGATCTTTGACAGTCGAGGTTGAATCTCTGATTGTCAGTTGGCACGAGTGGTTTTTCTTCCCTAACCAAAGATCAGCGCAATCCGTTTAATCAGTGATTCTGACTGTTTTCCCTCCCATTGTAGTTCAAGACTTTTTCCCTTCTGCCCAAGATTCTTCGCCACGGTTCTTCACTAACGCTAATCAACAGTATAGATTCCTGTTTGATTTATCCTTTCCATATTTATCTGTCTCCGTGGCTCAGAATGACAGACTATTTCTTTACCTTTTCTTCGTGTCCCGGTGTCTTCGTGGTAAGGTGATTTCGTAATTGTAAATATTTTAAACACAAAGGCTCGAAGATTTCATCTCTGTAATCTGCGTAATCAGCGCAATCCGTTTAATCAGTGATTCTGACTGTTTTCTCTGCGGCTCAGAATGACAGACTATTTCTTTGCCTTTTCTTCGTGTCTTGGGGCCTTCGTGGTTAAGTATATAGATCCTTTTCCCGGATATATTCCCGGACAGTGGGAGGAACTAACTCATCAATCGGTTCTCCGTTCCGGACGCGCAGGCGGATTTCGCTGGAGGAAATGTCCGTCAGCGGCGTCTTTGCGAATTGAACATGCGATAAAATCTCAGACGCAACGGAACCGGCATCGAATCCCGGTCGGCAGGCGACAATGACATTCGCCAAACTGAGAATGTTTTCCGGTTCGCGCCACGTATGAAATTCCGTCAGGCTATCGCCGCCGATGAGCAAAAATGTCTCCGGTTTGGCAATTTTCCATTCCGCCTGAATTTCCCTCAGCGTATCGACGGTAAACGAAACGCCCTGCCGTTTAATTTCGATGTCGGAAACCACGAAATGCGGATAACCGGCAATCGCCAACTTCAGCATTGCCAATCGATGCTCGGGCGCCGAGCAGGTCTGATTTGTTTTATGAGGCGGAATGAATGCGGGAACGAAGAGGATGCGATCGAAAGCGAATTCTTTTTGCACCGCGTCGGCGATTCGGAGATGGCCGTTATGCGGCGGATCGAATGTGCCTCCGAATACGCAAAGATTCATGAGTGTTTTTTCTTTTCCTCTTTGGCGATCTTCTTCAGTTCCTTCTCATAGAGTGTTTTGAGATATTGAGATCGCGAATATTCAGATTCGGTCTTGATCCTGACGTTGATTTCCGGCAGTAATTTCTGGTACTCGTCGAATTGTCTTAACTTGATGTAGCAACGTGCTTTTTCGATTTTCGCCTCAGTCACCCAATCAGAATCGTAATAATCTTCCAGCATTTTATCGAGATAAAGGAGCGCGGAATCCCATACCTGCATTTTCCGGTAGAGGCGGCCGCTCTCGAACAGTTTCCGGGCGAGCCGGTTGCGGATTTCCAGGATTTTCTGTTCGGCGTCTTTTTGATATTTGGAATTCGGGAAAGCATCGATGAAATCCTGAAAGTTCTGAAGCGCTTTCAGCGAATTATCCTGCTCGAGCTGGTAGCGTGGAGCCATTTTGAAATACGACAGCGCGATTTTGTAATACCCGTCTTCCACCAACGGCGAATAAGTGTAGCGTTCGACCAACTGCTGATACTCGGAAATCGCCAGCAGATATTCTTTTTTGTTAAAATTGCATTCGCCGAGGTAATATTGCGCATCATCGGAAAGATCGCCGCCGGGACTATTGAGGACGACCATGCTGAAGTTCTCGATGGCCTTGTCCCATTTTTTCTTTTCGTAAGCGGTCTGTGCCCGTTCATAGTACGAACTAAAATCGGACGGAATCGTTTCTTTGCCGGATGAACAGCCGAACAAAAATCCCACAATGGTCAGGACGAAAATCCGATTGAAATGCTTTACAAATTTATCTGTCATATTTTCTCAGTTTCCATTTTATCAATTATTGTCAAGAAATCCAGCCAGTCAAGTCGTTAAAAATTCACCATCAGCATCAAACCGCGAATGGGTTGCCGGTATGTAACGTCGGTCATGAATCCCATGTTCCAGCTGACGTCATTTTTTCCTTCAGAGCGGTAATGTTTCGCGGCGATTTGCGCATGAAAGGCACTGAACAGGTGATTGAACATGATCGCCGTTGCGAAATTGGTCGCCATTTTCAATGCCTGATTCGAATTGTAACGCTGGGTCAGATATTTCTCACGCTTCGCGCTGGTTTTCAGCGGGTTTTCCAGAGTTGTATCGATGAGTGAAATGTCATAATCCTTCCAGCCGTTACCGAACTGATCGTATTTTCCGATATTTTCATAGTAATCACGATCCTTGACCGGCGTCATTTCGCCAGTCTTGGCAAGGAACCAATACTCCGGAACTTTGATCGATAGACTGTCATTGACGATATATTCGGTACCGTTGTAATAAACCCGGATGTTATGCGAACCGCCTAGTCCAAAATAATCCTGCTCCAACTCCGAGCCTTTTTGACAATTGTCAAACCAACGGAAAAGATCCCAGTTGGTGTCGGCGTACTTTTTATATTGCTTTTCGATGTCTTTTCCGGTGCTTTGCCGGTTGAAATACATCGACCAGCAGAAAGCTTCGACGCCGAAAAACGCCGCCGCGCGCCATTTGGCTCCGGCATAGAATTCGCCCGCACCCGGCAGTACGGCAGAGAGAACAAACGCCAATCCGGGCGATTTTTCATAATTAAAGACAAACGTGTCAGTCTCAGTCTGGGAAAATTTTAGATTAGATAACAGAGCAGAACTCCCCGAAGACGGCACAGCCGAAGGTCGTTGCCAGATTCCTTGTCCCATGGCAAAAGCGGGAATCATAATTCCCAGTAAGATCACAGCTGTCAATGTTTTAATTTTCATATCTCCTCCATCAAAGTCCAAACAGGATGGTTAAATACGATCGCCACTCTTTTCCGTACGTGTGCGTTTTATCTTGTCGGTCGGTCAGTTGAAACTTGTCGAGTCCATAGACGAAATCCAGGCTGATCGCCGTCGGATACGCGTAAAAAGAGAATCCGCTGAGCCGCAGTTCGACGCCGACGTCTTTTTTAAAATCGCCGACGATACTCTTCACGACACCGGACGGATTCTTCCGAAATACGCTCCAGTCCAATGCCGGATAGCCGTCCACCTGATTCCAGGCATTTCCGGTCTCGAAGAAGGTTCCGATGAACGCGTTTTGCAAATTGAACGACAACAACTGAATGTCCTTTTCGATAAAAAGCGGCACACGCCACGTATAATGTAAACTGAAAAGATTTCTTCCTTCAATACTATAAAAAGGATAACCGCGAAGTCCCGGCATACCGCCAGCAAATAAATTGAAGAACGAATCGAGTTGCGACATGGAAATCCACCCGAACTTCCATTTCAGATTCCCGACGAGCGACGGCACCAGCGGATAACGATGATGCCAGACGCCTTCCTGTTCCACCTTCCAGTAATAATTGTTCCGGAAAATCTCTCTCAGAGTGCCGAAATCCTCATAAACACCGAAATCGATCATGAATTTGTCATAATTCCGGGAAATTTTGGTTGTGATATCAACGCCGTTATTCGGATTCGTATCTTCGTTGACATTACGGATGACATTTTTGAGATGCCAGTTCAAGCGGAAATCGATGCCGTGATAGTAATCGTAAGTAAAACCGTTGGAATAGGCACCGGCCGCTTCGATTTTTTGGTCGGTTGACGTCCGATACTTCTGCAAGTCCATATCCAATCGAAAATGATTGATCCCTCCCATCGGCAGGGACATTCCGAAAATGGCTTCGGTTAGGTAAAATGTATAATCCAACGTGATCGGCCAGCTGTTCCACGTTGTTTTATTGTCGAGAACGCTCTGACTCATGTTGTAAAATTCGAAGAAGAAGGTCGGCTTCCACTGATGATATTCGAGCAAAAGAAACAGGTCGCGGTCTTTGATCCGGTTGACCGCGGCGCCACCAAAAATGTTGAACCGGTTGAGAATTTCCGACGAATAAAAGTAAAAACCCGGTTTGACGGTTCCGTAATCGATGGTCAGCCGCGGCGAAACGAATATCTTGGAAAACCGATCGGTATATTTCGTGGGCTTTGCCAGCGACAATGACGAGATCGGCATGTTTCCGGGAATTCGATCCGCATAATCCGAATAAACCGCCTTCGCCGGAT
>JBAZPA010000025.1:0-10707 GCA_041648435.1 archaeon | reverse complement strand
GGCCTACGGCATTGCATACAAGAATTACAGGGTAATAGGCGGGGGAAGCTGGGACGCCAATTTCACAGTGATTTCCGCCTCGAATTCAACGGGCGCGTTCACGCCAAGCATTGCCGCGGATTCGAACAGCAACCTTCACGTCGCATGGTATGACGCCTCAACCGGAAAATACCAGGTTTACTACAGGCGTTACTGGGACAGCCTTGGGTGGGACGCGAACATCGCGAAGGTTTCAAGCACAACGGATTACGCCGCGCTTCCAAGCATTGCAACCGACTCCGGCAATAATGTCCATCTCGCGTGGATGCAGGGTCCATGGGGCGTGAATTCGAGCGTTTACTTCAACATTTATTACTCGAAGCTTTCCGCCGGCCAGAATTCGTGGGGCGTTCCGCTTCAGGTTTCCTCCCTCAATCCCGTGGAATACAATCCCACGCTTCTCGCAGACCAGGACAGGAACCTCCACCTGGTCTGGATGGGGCGCTCAGCCGGAAATTATGACGTGTACTACAAGAAGTTCCGCTCGGACACGAATTCGTGGGATGCAAACGCCACGAACCTGAGCAACAACAGCCAGGACTCTAGTTATCCCTCAATCGCGGTTTACAAGGATTTCATCCACGTCTTCTGGCAGGACAGCAATTCCGGAAACCCCAATGTGATGCGCAGGGAATTCAACAATGGCTGGCAAACAACGGAAATGACGACGAATTCGGGTTCCGACGTTTACCCCAACGCCTCGATTTCAACCGCGGAAAGGCTCGTGGAATGGGTCTGGCAGCGCGGAACTTCGCCGTCCTACGAAATAAAATACGGTTCGCGCTTCCAGAATCACGCCCCGCAAATAAAGCTTTTTTTCCCGCCGAACAACCGCTGGGTTTCGGGAGCGACCAATAGGATTGACTTCAACCTTCTGGATTTGGACAACGATTCCCTGAGCGCAGCCCTTTATTATTCCGGCCAGAAGGGCGCGAGGCAGAACCTGATTGCGAACCTGAATCTTTCCACGGCGTGCTCTAATCCCGACAACTCGAATTTAACCGACAACAATTGCCACTACGACTGGAACACAAGCGCCCTGGCGGACGGAAACTATTTCATAGACCTCAATGCTTACGACGCGTATTCAAGCGTGCAGTCAAGCAATGACAGCAATTTCGCGTTCTCGCTTTTCGCCCCGCCTTTCGTCCGGCTGGATTACCCCAACGGCGGGGAAATTGTAACCGGAAGAACCGTTCCCCTGCGCTTCACGGTTCAGGACAACAACGCAAGCGCGCTTTACGCGGCAATTTATTATTCCGCAACAAAGGGCGCAAAGCAGAACCTGATTGTTTCGGGAATTTCCCTTTCAGGCGTCTGCACGGACTCGGACGGAACAACGAGAACCGACAACAACTGCACTTACAATTGGGACGCCAACGGGGTTGCCGAAGGGAATTATTACATTGACCTCAACGTGAACAATTCCTTGAAATCTACCTTGATAAGCAGCGCGTCCACTTTCTTTTACACGCGCAACACCGCGCCCGACGCAAACCTCGTTATTCCAGCGGGAGGCGAAGTCTGGGCGGGAGACCTGAACAGGGTTTACTTCAATGTCCGCGACCGCGAAGGCGACGCGCTTGCCGCAAACCTGAAATTCAGGGAAGTCGGGGCATTCCTGCTCCAGACAAGCGAGGCAGACTTCAATTTGGGAACCTTCGACCGGACCGACTCGAATTCCGGCGGCCTCGTGAGGCTCGCGAAGGACGGAATTCCCTTCTTTTCTTCAGGCACTTACACTTCAAAGGCATTCGACGCAAACACGGGCGTGCAATGGAAATACCTCGAATGGAGCTCGTTTATTCCAGTAGGAACGGACCTCAACCTGCAGTACAGGACTTCCTCAGATGGAAACTCCTGGGGCAACTGGAGCGCTGTGATTCCGCAGTCCGGAAGCCTCTTTGACGACTCAAACCGCTATTTCCAGTACAAGGCGAATTTTTTCACTTCCATTCCCAACACGACTCCCGCGCTCCTGGACGTGAACATTGAATACATTAACCCGAATTCGATTCCATTTTCGGGCACGGCAATCTTTTCAGACCTGAACCTGTCCAATCCCGCGTTCTGCTCCCCGCAGAACAACAGCACGCTTACAACGAACAACTGCCATTACGACTGGAACCTTGCGGCTTCGGGCCTTCAGGATCTCCATTATTACGCTGTCGATTTGAACGTTTTCGATTCCGACATGAACACAACGAAATATTCCGGCGCTTTCCTCTACAGGCGCGAGGGCGCGCCCTCCGTGCGGGTAATAAAGCCCAACGGCGGCGAAACCACGGGCGGCTCGACTTATTCCATCGACTTCAATGTTTCCGACCCCAACGGAAAAAGCCTGCACGCCTACCTTTATTATTCCCACTCGCAGGCGGCGTTCGAAACCCTCATTGATTCCATTGACCTGAATTCCTCTTATTGCATTGACTCGGATTTCACCACAGTTACAACGAATGCCTGCAGTTACGTCTGGAGCATTCCCCTCGCGGCCGACAAAAACGTGCTCTGGATTGACGTGAACGTTTTCGACTCAAAGTTTTCAGGCAGGGATTCAAGCGACGGAAACTTCCTCGTGACTTTCGACGTGGAAAACCCGAAGATTTTCGCGGTTTACCCCACGGCCTACAACCCCAAATACATTGCCCCGGGCCAAACCGTTGACGTGAACTTTTATTACATTGAAAAGAACCCCGTCTCGTACCTCGTCGCAATCCAGAAAAGCGGGGTGAACTACTGCCTGAAGCAGAGCGCCTCCGCGCTTGTCTCGAGCGGGGATGCAAACAACCGGATTGACGTGAACGATTCCTGCGCCCCCTCCGCCCCGAGCGAGGGCTATTACGATTTGAATCTCACATTAGTGGATGCCGCGAACAATTATTCCACTTCAATCCAGTACAACGCGGTTCGCGTGGACTCAACGGCGCCGAGCCTCTCGGTTTCGGGGATAACCTCGACTAAATACTATGAAAACGATTTGCTTTTTTCCTGCGTGGACAACATGAGCGGATGCGCCCAGCCCGTAAAATATTACTTTTCCGCGACCGCATCGTGCTCCCAAAGCGAAAGCGCTTACGACAGGAATTCCTACAGCGGAATGCTTTCGATTGCGGACGCGCACACCGATTACTTCTGCGCTCTCGCAAAGGACAACGTCGGAAACGCGCGGATAACCTCTCCGGCCTTGCTTTCAATCGACCCCACTGTTTACGTCCTGGAGCAGCAAACCATTCAGCCGCGCGCGACCGCGCTCGCGGACGCGAACAGTTATTGCACCGTAACAATCGACCAGAACCTCAAAATCGACTGTGTTTACCCCACGACGATAAAATTCAGGTATTACCCAACCCACGTTTCGGCAACCTTCACGGATGTCCCGCGCCTCATAGTGTCGCAGCCCCAGAGCGTGAGCGTTGTCGCGGCGAAAAAGTTCGACGCCTACAGCAACCCCGGTTATTACTTTAATTTCCTCGGCGGGGACGCGAACCTCGTTTCCGGAGCGAACAAGGAATTCATTAACGCGGTAATACAGAGGCGCGTGATTCCCCTGCTCAAGGCAAACGGCGACGTTGAAATCGGAACGCTTTACGTGAAGGTGCAGGCGCAGCCTCCCTCGTGAGCAAGGAATAAAAGCGGAGAAAACACAATTGGGAAGGAATCGGAGCGAAAATTCAATCGGAAGCGAATCGGAGCGGAACGGAAATGAAAACGGAATCATGGGCAAAAAAGGAATTGCCGCGAAAGCGAAACTGGAATTGGAGCGGAATCTGAATCGGAGTGAAATGGAATCGTAGAGAAACGGAATCGGAATAGGGCGCGAAAGCGGAACCGGTGAAACCAAATGGCGGGAACAAGGACATTCGAGGCATTCATCGGCGCAACCCTCCTGCTCAGCACTCTAGCGATTTCATACTCGTTTTTGCCCCACGTTCCCCAGCAGGTTGATTTGCGTTCCTTCGGGGAAAGCGCTCTCGAGGCCCTTTCCTTCGACCAGAATTTCCGCACCCTGATTGCCGGCGCGGATTCAAACGAGAAAATCGCGCCCATAAACGCGAAAATAGCAGGGCACTTTTTCAACCCCTTTTACCTTCAGGTATGCGATTCCAACAACGTCTGCTACGGCAGCCCTGCCGAGGGCAGCCAGTACCTTACGGTCAATTACCTATACGAGGGCAATTCCACGGATTACCGGCCAAAAACGGTTTACTTTCACATGAAGGTGACAAAATGAGGCGCGCGGGTTTCGGTCCGGCCCCGGATTCCGGCTTCGGAACAGGAATGAACCAGGCAGGGCAGGCATACCTCCTGATAATGCTTTTTTTGAGCGGAATGGTGGTCGCACTGCTTGCGCTCAACAACGCCCAGCTTGCGGTGCGGGAGGGGCCGAGGCAGCACTTGCTGAACAACGCGGAATTCGAGCTGTTCCAGGCATTCCTTACCGGAATCACCGCGCGCGACCTCAACGCCCCGCTTTACGGCACAAGCTCCCTGCTTCTGGAAAAGGCGCGGGGAGAAGCGCAGGAATTGCAGTTCTGCTTTGCGGCCTACGACCAGAACTCGAATTACATTCTGGGGAATTTTTCCGGAACCGACTCGAATTATTCCAGCACAACGGTTTCGGCTTCAGGCCACGAATTGCCGAACGATTCAACCAGTCTCGTTTCCAGGCAAAATCTTATAAATGATTTTAACGTTCTCATATGCGGGAAGCAGTTTGATCTCACGCAGTCGTTCCAGTTGCACATAACGCTTTCGCGCGGCAGCGACTCGCTGGTATGGAGCAACCTTCCCTAGGATGGAAAAAATGCTGAACCAAAAAGGGCTTGAGCCGCTGATAAGCGGAATGCTTTACACGATAATCAGCGTTTCCGTTGTCGGCGTGGTTTTGAGCACGGGAATTCCCTACATGAAGAACCTCGAGGACATCAGCACAGTCAACAAGGCGCGCAGCACAATGGGCGCCCTGGACCAGGAAATACTGCGCATCGCGTCCTCGGGAAAAGGCTCCTCTTCCACAATCAACCTTTCATTGCGCGGAATAAATTTCTCGGTTTCCTCCAAGGGCAGCATAATCAAGGCCGAAAAGGAAACCCTTGCAAGCATAATCAAGAAGCGCTACAGAACCGATTTCGGGAACTTTTTCCTTTGCTCGAATTGCACCACCAACGCCTACAAGGCCGTGACCGGAAACGGCAGCGTGCTGGTGCTCGAAAACTCGCACATCCGCCTCGAAGTCGCGAGATACGACCTTAATACAGCGAACGTTTCAATGGCGGAGCTCGTGAAAAGCGTGCGTTTCATAGACGGAAACAACACGTTCAACGGCACGTTCAACTTTTACGCGGACAGTTATTCGAGCCTGGTTAACACGGTTTCCGACCGCATAGTGAATGAAGGCTACTCGCTTGGGGAGGGCGAAATAATCGTCTATGTTTCCTCGGC
Organism: archaeon; assembly: GCA_041648435.1. Classification (GTDB taxonomy): domain Archaea; phylum Iainarchaeota; class Iainarchaeia; order Iainarchaeales; family JBAZPA01; genus JBAZPA01. The sequence goes on along the minus strand of JBAZPA010000025.1, from coordinate 5,226 downwards.
GTATTACAATTACAACCTGCACTTCAACCTGCAGTCGGGCTCCGACTGGTTTTCCGTTTACATTACCGACATGAATTACTCCGCGTGAGGTGGTTTTTTTGGGGAATGAAAGCGAAAGCAAGGCAGAAAGCATAATAGAATTGCTTGACAAGGTCGAAAAGCGCACGAGCGACATAATTTCGCTTATCGAGGATTTGCGCTTCATTGAGAACGAGTACAACGCACGGAAGTCCGAGGTTTCCTCGAGGAAGCAGAGGCTTGATTCCGGCGAAATAAGCGGGGAGGTGTTCAAGCGTATCAAGGAAAAAACAAGCAAGGAATTCGGCGACTTTGAAAAGGAAAGGCAGGAAAACTGGAAGTCCGTGACGGATTCCTCCGCGGAAATATCAGTGCTCATTGACAAGCTCAAGGCCGAATACGAGAAACGGCTTGCGGAAAGCGGCTTCGGAACAATTATCCCGCAGGGACAGCAGGGCCAGCCAAGCCGGCAAGGCGGACAGGGCGGCAAGGCGGGCGCGGAGCAAAAGTAATGCGATCCGGAAAGTGAACTGAATGGCATCGCGCCCCAACCAAAGCCAAGCCGAACCTGGGAAGGCGGGAGCAAAGCCGAATCCGAATTCGGTTCCGCCCCTCGAAAGCCTCGACGAGCTCGAGCTTGAACTGAGCGAATTCCAGTCCAAGCTGTTCGACGCAATGGCATTGGAGCAGAGGATTTCCTCAAAGGGAAAGCAGAAGGATTACCTCGATTCCTTCACGCGCGAGTACAGGAAGGGGAAATTGAACGGAAAAAATTACCTTAATTTGTTCCAGCGCCACGCAATGCAGAAGTTCCCCGATTCAAGGGCCGAGCTCGAAATTCTTTCCTCGCAGGACTTCGTGGGTGCCGCGAACCACTACAACAGGATACTTGAAATGCAGGGCGTTCAGGGAAAGGAAATCGAATTCAGGAAAAACCCGAATTACAGGCTGAATTCAGTGATAATGCCGATTGCGCGCGCATTCTCGAAGCAAAAAAAGCCCGGCCAAAAGCAAAAGGCAAATCCGAAATCGGGGCAGAATGCGGAAGAGAAAGCCGGCGAAAGGAAATTGAAGGGAATTGCGGGAAAGCTTTTCGTGGTGAAAAGCGAGTTCGACGAGGTTCCGGTTGAAATAAGGCAGGATATCCGGCTTCCGGAAAAGAAATCCGCCATGGCCGAGCAGGAAGCGGTTCCGCAGCAGGAGCGCATTGGTTCGGGCTACAGGCCTTCCGCGCCGAAACTCGGGAAGCCCGGAGGCAGGAAAACCGGAATGCAGAAAGCGGATTCGGCCGAGGAGGAAGCCAAAACAATAAACGAGCTCGCCGGCCAGGGCGAGGTTCCTTCCATGCAGAAGGTGATGGAAAAGCTTTTTTCAAGCATTTTTTCGAATACGGAAAGGAAGGCGAAGGAAACCGCCCAAAAAGCCGTGAAGGGCGCGAAGCAGAAGCAGCCGAACGCGGGGATATTCAATTCGATAAAGGGCGCGCTGTACAGCGTTGCCACGGGCGGCGAGGAGGAAGGATTCGGCCTCGGCAAGGTTTACCAGCCCGAGTCAATGACGAGCCTCCGCGAAAGATTCTTTGTGGGGGGAAAAGAGCATCTCGTTTCCGCAATCCAGTCCGCAAACCCCAACCAGATGGAATTGATTCCCGGTTACTCCTCAATGCAGGTCCTGAAGGAGGAAGCCGGAACCAATTTGTATTACATTTTTGAGCCCGAGCTCTCCAAAACGGATGAAAACATAATCGCGTTCGTGAAAAAGAAGCTGATTGAAATTATTTCCCTCGAGGACCTGGACAGGGAAACCCTTTTCGAGAAAGTCGACCAGATAATAAAGAAAAAGAAAATACGCCTCACCGACGAGCAGAGGCAGAAGCTCGTTTACTACACTTCCCGCGATTTGTTCGGCCTCGGAAGAATCGAGGCATTAATGCACGACCCCTTTATCGAGGACATTGAATGCGACGGCGTTGGCATACCCATTTTTTTGGTGCACCGCAAGTACGGCCATTTGCCCACAAACATTTCCTATGACGACATTTCCGAATTGGAGGACTTCGTAATCAAGCTCGCGCAGCTCTCGAGGGGATACGTTTCCTACGCCTCCCCTTTGCTTGACGCGATTCTTCCCGACGGCTCGCGCGTAAACGCGGTTCTCTCCCAAAGCGTGAGCACCAAGGGCCCAACTTTTACAATCCGCCGCTTTCCGGAGGAGCCTTTCAGCCCCATTCACTTGATGGAATTCGACACGCTTCCCGCGAGCATTCTTGCATACCTTTGGACCGCGATAGAATACAAGAAAAACATCCTGATCACGGGCCCGACCGCGGCGGGAAAAACCACGATGCTGAACGCAATCGCAATGTTCTTTCCCTCCGGAGACCGCGTTGTAAGCATCGAGGACACGCGCGAATTGAACATCGAGCACGAAAACTGGCTGCCCCAGGTTTCAAGGCGCGGATTCGGGCCTCCGGACGCAGCCGGACAGCGCTTCGGTGAAATAACCTTAATGGACCTCATAAAGGAAAGCTTCAGGCAAAGGCCGGATTACCTGATTATCGGAGAAGTCAGGGGCGAAGAAACATACATCATGTTCCAGGGAATGGCTTCAGGGCACTGCTGTTTGGCGACAATGCACGGAAGGAGCGTTGACGACCTGGTTTCAAGGCTCACGACCCCGCCGATAAACCTTTACCCAAGCCTCCTGAATTCATTGGACATCGTGCTGGTAATGGGCTTCAAGGGCACGGAAACAATAAAGCGCGCCCTCATTGGCGTAGCTGAAATAGAGAGTTACAACCCGAAAACAACCGGCTTTACTCGATTATGGACGCAAGGGCAACGCAGGAAAAACTGGACCAGCAGGCTTCCGGCCTGGTGCCAGCGTCAATTCTCACTGAAACCCAAAACGTTTCCGGAAAAGGACCTTCAAGTTCGCTGCAATCCCAGATTGCGGGAATTTCCGATGTCGTTCCAATAACCTACAGGAGCCTCATCCTGAAGGAAATTTCCGAGCAATACAACATCCCCAACAAGCGCCTTCTTGAAATGGTGCAAAAGCGCTCCGATTTCCTCGAGGGGCTCCTGAGGGAAAAGGTTTTCGATTACAAGGCTTTCTCGGAAAAAATCGCGAAGTTCAAGGAACAGGAAAAAAAGGATTCGGGTTTCAGGGACTGAAGGCAACAACCCCAATCCAAAAACCTTAATAACAAAAAAGCCTTTTTTTCGCTTGAGGAAAGCGAATGCCTTCAATGACCAAACTTCTGGGGATTTACAGCGACTTTTCCTATTCCATATTCGGCTTTGTCACGCAGGGAATGGAATGGGAACGAATGAAAAAAAACCTCAGCCAGATTGACGATTTAACCACCGTGCCAAAATACTTTTCCTCGATAATTTTCACGGCAATACTTTTCTTCGTAATCGGAATGCTGCTCTCGTTTTTCCTCCTTTCTTCCGGCCTCGTGACCAATCCCGAAATAGCGTTCCTTCCCTTCATTCTGCCAATGTCCGGAATAGCAGTCCTGCTCGTGCGCCCCCTCTTTTCGCTTTCAATGAAAAAGCGCAGCATAAAGGCGCTTCTGCCTCTGGCAATCCTCACGATGTCGGCCGCGGTTGAATCCGGCGCCCCGCCCCAATACATGTTTCGTTCAGTGGCGGGAAGCAAGGATTACCCGAAGCTCGGCGAGGAATTCGCGAAGCTCGAGCGCTATATGAACACTTTGCACATGAGCCTCTCCGAAGCCATAATCGTGCTCATGGACCAGACACCTTCCGTTACATTGCGCAGGTTCCTCGCGGAACTGAACAGCACCGTGCGCACGGGCGGAGACCTCAAGGAATTCATGAGGAAGCGCGCGGACAAGGCCTATTTTGAGTACAGCATTTCAATCGAGGAGGCCAATAAGCGCGCGGAAACCTTCGGTGACATTTACACAGCTGTTTTGATTGCCGCCCCGCTTTTCCTGTTCTCCTCGATAATGCTCATGGGAATCTTCGGCTCAACCGGCGGCCTTTTCGGGATGAGCATAGATTTCCTTCTCACAATGGGAATTTTCATTGTGATTCCCGCGGTAAACGTGATGTTCATCCTGATGATGGAATTCATGACTCCGGAGGAGGGCTGAAATGGAATCCAACAGGATTTATTACATCAAGGCAATCGGCCTCGGAGCCACGCTTTCCGCAATTTCGTATTTCGCGCTCCTTGCATTCAGCCTGGGAAAGCTTTCCATACTTTCCGGGATCTTCTTCGTAGTTCCGGTCGCAATCGCAATTTACAGCCGCTTCTCGCTTTTGTCCGAATTGGAGGATGATTTCCGCCAGTTCCTCGAAGATTTGCGCGACATACTGCAATCCGGAGTCGGAATCACTTCGGGCCTTGAAGTCCTTGCGCGCGGCAATTACGGAAGGCTCACCCCTTTCATCCGCAAGCTTACAACGCAGGTTCGTTTGGGAATCCCCTTTGAAAAGGCGCTAACCCAGATTTTCCACGGCATAAGCTCGCCGATGATAAACAAGATGGTTCTCGTGATTTCGGAAACCCACAAGGCGGGCGGAGACATAATAAAGATTTTCGGCACGAGCACGGAGTACGTCGCGAAAATCGAGCGCCTTAAAACCGAGCGCAGAACGCGCACAATGAGCACCACGTTTTCCGCTTACCTCATGTTCTTCATTTTCGTCCTCATAATAATCGGCATCCAGGTATTCTTCGTTCCCATAATGAACGTGCAGACCAACATCGGCGAAGGCCCCGTCGAAAAGCCGCCCCAGATTGATTTTTCGGCCTACTTCCTTTACCTCATAATAGTGCAATCCGTTTTCGCGGGCCCCATGATCGGGAAGATTTCCGAGAACAACGTCCTCTCCGGATTGAAGCATTCAGTAATCCTCCTCACGGTTTCCGCGGCAGTGTACGTTGTGGCGATACAATTGTTCCTGCCGGGCAAGTAACAGCCCGATTACATACGGGCGCTCGTGCGCGGCTTTCAGCCACGCTTGCTTCGCACTCGATTGCGTACGGGCGCTCGTGCATGGCTTTCAGCCATGGTGCTTCGCAACGCGATTGTCAAAGGCGCCCGCCACTTCGCTGAATTCGGTCGTGGATTCTTAAAGCGAAAGTTATTTAAATGAGAAGAAATTATTGAGTTCAGGCCGGAAACGTATCGGTGAAAACAAATGAAATTAGGCCAAAAAGGCGTAAGCC
>JBAZPA010000024.1:0-10751 GCA_041648435.1 archaeon | reverse complement strand
AACGGAATTAGTTGCTTTTTAATTTGTTGTGGTATAGATTTACCACAGTGGAATCAAACAAGGAGAGAGAAAATGAAAACTTTTGGTGAGTTCATAAAAACATTGAGGCTGGAGAGAGAAATCTCTTTGAGGGAATTTTGCCGGGTGGCTGGAATCGATACTAGCAACTGGAGTAAAATCGAAAGAGAAATTCTCCCTCCTCCAAAAAGTAAAGAATTGCTTGAAAGCATCCGACAGACGCTTTCTCTGTCTGAAACATCAGATGAATATCAAACTCTTAAAGAATTAGCCGTGATAGCTCATATACCGACTGATATTCTTGATAACCAGACCGTGATTAACAAATTACCCGTATTTTTTCGGACTCTTCGAGGTGATAAACCAATGGAAAAGGAATTAGATAATCTTATCCGGCTATTAAAAGATTGAAGATCATGCAAATAAAATTTAGGAACAATGAAGAAATCTGGAATGAAGTGGAAGATTTCCGCCAAAAATATTGCGATCCAACAAAACCAGTTCCGGTTCCGATAATCGAAATTGCAGAAGCAAAACTTAAATTAGACCCAAATCCTATATCTGGTTTACGAGAATTAGTTGATGTCGTTGGATATTTAACAAATGATCTTACAGAAATCGTTATTGATCAAAAAATTTATGAAGATGATCGATTTCTGAATCTTTTAAGATTTACATACGCTCATGAAATCGGACATTTAATCCTACATCCAGAAGTAATTAAAAACTCAGAATTCCGGACCACTGACGAATGGAAAAAGTTTCGACTTGAAATGCCAGAAGATCAAATAGCGAAATTCGAATACCAGGCTAACGAATTTGCCGGTCGTTTAATGGTACCTAAAAATAAATTAATTGAAACGATCAGCGTATATATACCCAAAATCAGGGATTATTTTCAAAAATCAAATGATGATAATTCAGATCTGATTTGCGATTATTTAGGCAGTCTCGTCTGTAAAACGTTCATGGTCTCAGCTCAAGTAATTGCACATAGAATTAAACGGGAAGATATAATCAAACAGATTTTAAATCCGTAAACAGCATTATTGTCATTTGACATAAGCGGGATAGGCTTGCAACCGAACAGCGGAACCCTTAACACCTGCCCGTCCAAATCCTATGAAGTGTAACCGGAAAGAGTTGCAATGATTACTAAAGAACCTGAAAATCATACTAAAAAATGTTCAAAATGCGGGAGTGAAAAACCGCTAACTGAGTTTTATAAAAATAAGAGATCAAAAGACAATACAACAAGTCATTGTAAAACTTGCATGAACGCCTACCAGAACGCCTATCGGCAAAGCGAAAAAGGCAAAGCCTACCATAAAGCCTATAACCAAAGCGAAAAACATAAAGCCTACAAGAAAGCCTATCGACAAAGCGAAAAAGGCAAAGCCTACCCGCAAAGCGAAAAACGTAAAGCCTATTTGAAAACCTATCGACAAAGCGAAAAATGCAAAGCCTATATGAAAGCCTATTACCAAAGGAGAAAAGGAAAAACGACAGTCAAAGAATTGGATGCGGCATGAGGGATTTGCAAAAGGAAAAGAAGTACCTGTCTTTCAACCAAGAATAGTATTGTATGGCTTTTTGAAGCAATCTTAGATTTCAGACGATTTTTAGCCTATAGCCGGGGTTGGTCTGCGTACTTGCCGTAACGCAAATATCCCTCACAAATAACAACCCAGCCCCGGCTCCCCTTTATGTCCCAATTCAAAATCATGAATTTTCTGGAATCTGTTTTCATTATTTGAAATTACTCCAAAGTGTCCGAATGGTGTCGAAATTTCCTTCTGAATCACTTTGAACGTATCTGCCACTACTTTGGATTTATATTCTTTACTAAATCGTCGCCCGTTCATCGCGCTCCCCTTCTACTAATAAGTTACGTATTTTCCGCTTATGCACTCTTTCCAGTTTTTGGGGAGATCAAATCTCATATTTTCTTGAATTGTTACAAATATTTATTTAGAATTGGATTGTGAATTATTCAGGCGTTCTTAAAAGATAGCAAGTGGTAAATCAGCAATCGAATTCTGTGAACATACCGATTCCTCATCCCGGACAGATGGTGATAGTCCGTAGTCGCCCTGCTATTGTCAAGGACATCAAGGTTTTTCATTCAAAAACCGGCGAGACTACTCATACCTGTCTGATAAATTATATCGACGGACACCTGTTTCCTGAGGCGGATTACATCATATGGGAAAGCGAACAACAGGCACGGATAATTCATGGTGTTAGTTTACCGGATATTGCTACGACACGCCGCCCGGATTCTCCAGATTCTTATTTTACATTCCTCAATTCTTATAGATGGTCAGCGTCTATCCGGATTGACGAGTTGACGGGCCGGAACTCCCAGGATGGAGTCTTTTTATCACCGTGGCAGAGTGCTATCCACTTGGAACAATATCAACTTTTTCCGCTTCTTAAAGCCTTCTCGTTGCCGAGAATTACCCTTTTATTGGCTGACGACGTCGGTCTGGGAAAGACGATTGAAGCAGGATTGATACTCAATGAGTTGATTTCACGCGGAAAAATAAGGCGAATGCTCATTCTATGTCCCGCGGCGCTTCAGATCCAGTGGCGGGACGAAATGTCTGATAAATTTTACATCGACTTTACAATCGTTAACCGGGAAACCACGTTTCAACTCCAGAAAGAATTCGGCGCGGACGTGAATCCGTGGTCATCCTTTTCAAGGATAATTACTTCGATGGACTATCTCCGGCAAAGAGATGTGTTAGAAAACTTCCAAAGTGCGACGGAGTCATTTGTCCGAAACAACAACGCAACCCTTCCCTGGGACATGCTGATCGTTGATGAAGCCCATAATATCTCCGCCCAGTATGCAGGAAGAGACACCGAACGATTGCGAATGGTTCGGCAAATCAATCCGCATTTCGAGCATCGCGTATTTTTGACGGCAACGCCGCATAATGGCTATACCCAGTCGTTTACAGGAATGCTGGAATTATTGAATCCTCTCATCTTTGAGCAAAAGCCGAAGATAGAGCCGAAGGATAGTCAATTTATTAACGAGTATGTCATTCGTCGATTGAAAAGCGATTTTTCGAAGGAGGCTTATTACTACAGATTCACCGAACGTAAAATATTACGAATCGACCATTTTCTTTCAAAGAAATTCACCCTCTATTCGGATGAACATGAACTCTTTCAATCCCTGAAATCCTATAAAGAAAAAGCACAGTCTATCGTCCGAAATCTATATCCGGGGAAAAGGTTCATTATCAATTTCCTGATCCAACTACTTACGAAAAGACTGCTTTCTTCGGTCTTTGCATTCGCGAATACATGGTGGAATCATTATAGCGGTATCGGCGAACAAAATATTGATGAATCTGACGTGGATTACGCTATTCAACGTACACAAGCCGAACTGACAGACGACGCAGAGCGTGACTTGCGCGAAGAAGAGGCCGTCCGTAAAATCGGTTCGTGGTTGTATCAACACGCAAATGAACTGCGTATGGAAATCGAACAAATCAATCAACGGCTTGGACGCTTAGCCTGGTCAAAAGCGCAAATCGAAAAGGGATGTTCGCAACTGGAATCCCATCTATCCGATTCTAAATGGAATGCATTAATCGGGTGGATCGATGCTAAATTAAAAAACGGCTCGAAATTTAGAGCCGATGAGCGTGTCATCATTTTTACCGAGTATAAACACACACTAGATTATCTGCTGACGCGGTTTCAGTCCATTGGTATTGAAAGTCCGATTATTGAGACACTTTGCGGTGAATCGTCTCACAAACAGCGTGAAGACATCAAACATTATTTTACCGACGACGATAGTCCGTTGAGAATTCTGTTGGTAACCGATGTCGCTTCAGAAGGATTAAACCTGCAGAATAACTGCCGCTATGTTGTCCATTATGAAATACCATGGAATCCGATGCGGTTGGAACAGCGCAATGGGCGCGTCGATCGCTTCGGACAATCCCGCGACGTCGAAATCTTTACTTTCATTACTGATGAAGAGCAGGATTTGCAGTTTCTCGAGAAAGTCGTTCACAAAGTTGAGCAAATCCGGGAAGACATCGGCAACGTGGCCGATCTTTTTGATCGGAGTCTGGAGGATTATTTCCTGGGAACATCATCCGAACGAGGACGGGCGCAAACGATCCTCGATAAACTCCAGCCCGATTCATTCCCAAACAGCGATTTGAACGGTAGCGCCAGCGGTTCCACAGACGAATACGAAAAAGCATTTCAACAGATCATTGCAACGAAAACCGAGTTGGAGATCAATCCGATCAATCTGGCTCGCATCCTGCAAACAGCATTCGCGATGGAAGGCGGGAATCTGATTACAGACCCGGAGATGTCCGGTGTATTCCAGATCGGCACGGTTCCGCCCAAGTGGAAAAACATCGTCAAAGATACGCTGGAAATCACGCGCGGGAAGAAAGCCGGCGGTTGGTACAAACTGGTTTTCGATCCGGATTATTTCGAGAAGATCGAAAATGGACGACTCGTCTATTTGAACAAACCAGACACAAAATATATCAGCCTCGGCCATCCGCTGATGCGACGCGCTATCGCTTTAATCAAACGTCAATTATGGGATACGGAATCCGGTATTTCCGGAAGTAGTCAACTATCACGATTTACTATCATGCAGGCAGATTTACCGGAAGGGATTGACGAGATCGTTGTGGTTTCCCTGTTAATCGAAGCCACAAACACACTCAAAGAAACGATTCATGAACAGGTCTTACAAATTCCGCTAATTGTTAATAATCGTTCTCTGCGACACATCGACCCCCCGGTTTGGAATTCTCTAAAATCCATTAGTAAAGTAAGCCTTTCAGAACTTCAACTGACTAAAATATTCGGACGGTTCCAAAATAACTGGATGGAAATCGAATCTAGCCTCAAGGATATGATCAATCAAATAAAACGGGAAAAAGAAGAGGATTTTCGCTCTCGTTTGACGAATAGCCGTAAAACCGCGCTGGAAGAAACGATCCGAATTTATAATGACCGTCTGGCTGAACTAAAGTCTCATCGCCAACCACGCTATATCGAGAAGATCAAAAAAGAGATCGAAGAGAAACGCCTGCAACTTATGGCGCCATCTGTTTTTGAGGAAGAGAACATCAGGCAGCAACATGAATATCTGGAATATCAGCAGAAACTCGAACAGTCGCTGAATGAGAACACTCTCTATCTTGAGAGCATTCTTTTGGCGGAGAAAGAACGCATGCTGAACCGAACTATACCACAGCGCTATGAATTGAATCATTGCGAAGTCTTTCCGCTGGGCGTCGAATTTATTATGGCTAAAAGGATAGCGGATTCTGTATGAACCAAAATTCCGAAAAGTTCAAATGGTGGTCTGATCTGCAACACGGCGGGATGTTGATTTCACCCGCTGTGCTTGAGGAATTTTTCGGAGATTGCACCGTCAGTCCGTCGAACTGGGAATATCTATCGTTACGGGAGCATTTTCTGTCTTTTGATCTTTCCCGGAAAAGAGCCTCGGATCGTCTGGTTCCGCCCGAATCGATTTATCAATGGCTCGATTACGTCTTTGTGAAATTCCTGAAGTATCCCGAAGCGAATTGGTTAAAAACGCCGCAAATTCACTCGCAGTTTGTTCTAACGAATATTCTGCGCGAACAAATCAAACCGAACCGCCTCCTGTTTCGGTGCAAGGAAGATACTGAACCGGTATTGGCTGTTATGGTTGATCCGTCGCCACGCATCGGTTTTGGGAAAAGCAGGAAGAACTTTGGCAAACTGCTCGAGTATCTACGCGCCAAAAGATGCAAACTCGGTCTATTGACAAACGGCGTTCAGTTCAGGCTTTGCTACGCCGGACTTGACCATGAAAGTTGGGCTGAGTGGGACGCTTCCGCCTGGTTTGAATCGGCCGAAAACCTTCCACAGTTATCTGGATTCTCCATGTTGCTGGGCAACGGAGGTTTTGAAGCGCGGGACGGTTTTGATTTTCCACTGCTGAATGCCATCGAAAATTCCCGAAGTCGGCAGGGTGAACTCTCGTCTATTCTGGGCGAACAGGTCCGTAAATCACTCGAAATCCTGCTGGGCGAATTCAGTAAAATCCGTCAGAAGTATCCGAACTTCACCGAACCGGTGAGCCTGAATCCGGATGGTTCGACTCTGGCAGAAAGCGGCGTCCTGTCCGCCATTTTTCAAGCCGCCGTTCGAATTATCATGCGCTGGGTCGTCATCCTGTTTGCCGAAGCGCGCGACCTCTTGCCGCGATCTAACGAACTCTATCACCGTCACTATGGCGTCGAGGGATTGTTTGAACTTCTGCGCAAAGCCAAATCCGTCGAGACAACCGATTTCATGGAAGAAAATGCAAGCGGCTGGATACGCCTGCTCAGCCTTTTTCATCTCATTTATTCGGGTTCCAACAGTCCTGATATTCCTATTCCACATTACGGTGGTGAACTTTTTGAATCCGGGGATTTGCACCACAGCGATCCGGTCAAGCGGGCGTTGGCGCTTTTTGAATCTCCACGTTTTCAATTGAGTAATCAATCCTTGATGACGATTCTCGAAAACCTGAAATACGGGAAGATGAAAATCCGACAGGGGCGCTCATCTCGCTGGGTAAATGGTCCCGTAGATTTTAGTGAACTCCGTACAGAATTCATCGGCATGATCTATGAAGGCATTCTCGATTACGAATTGAAAGCCGCGCCGGAACCAATGATTCTGCTGAATGTCGGACTCCAACCTATTTTACCGCTCTCGGTGGTTGAAAGCCTGAATGAGAAGCAAATCAAAGACCTGCTGACCAATCTGAAAGATAAAAAAGAAGATACAGGCGAAGGGGAAGAGGTCGAAATCGAGATCGATTCGGCGATGGAAGAAACCGAGGCGAACGATACCGATGAAGATGAAAACGAGTCTGTTGAAATTTCGGAAGAAGAACCCATAACTGATATTAATTCGCCGGCCGAACAGCGTGCCCAAAATTGGGCGGAAAAAGCCGTTCTTGCGCTGGGTTGGGTGAAAAAGCCCAAGAAACCCGAAGACGAGTACATCTATCAAATCAACCTTCAAAAACGTGCCCGCGGACTGGTCAAAGAAGTGTATCGCAACGGTGACTATTATATCAGCCGCTGGGGCGGAACCCGCAAAGGCACCGGTACTTTTTACACCAGACCGCAACTGGCGGTTCCAACCGTGCGGAGAACCCTCGAACCACTGTGCTATGTTGAAAAAGAAATAGAATTTGTAGCCACTAAAATCATCGAACCCGGACAAATCGCCGAACCAACCGCTGAGTATGGCAAACAGCGCTTTCCCAAGACGCCTGAGGATATTCTGCAAATCAAAGTCTGCGATCCTTCTTGTGGTTCCGGATCGTTCTTAGTCGCCGCACTGAATTATTTAACCGAAACGCTCTATGAATCGCTTTGCTACCATACGAATCTGGAAAGCCTGACTGATTACCGGAGAAAAACTCTGCCGCTCGGAATCATTCTCGAGTCGCCGGAGCCCGAAGACACGCTTCCCACGCCGCCCGATGACGAACACTTCCGGGAACTGACCATTGCCCGCCTGAAACGCTATGTCGTCGAAAACTGCATCTACGGCGTTGATTTGAATCCCACCGCCGTCGAATTGGCCCGACTTAGTCTCTGGATCGAAACGATGGACAGCAAACTGCCCTTCGAATTTCTCGATCATAAGATAAAAGTCGGCAATAGTTTGGTGGGCGCGTGGCTGGATACATTTATGGAATATCCGCTGGCGGCGTGGCTGAAAGAAGGCGGCGACAAAACGCACTCCAACGGTGTCAATTATCAAAAAGAAACCTGGACGAAAGCTATCAAAGAACGCTTCAATTCTATCGTTAAGCCAGAAATGGTGGAACTGATCCTGCAACGAGCCGGCGTTCTGCATTTTGAATTTCCCGGCGAACCGATTCACCCCGTGCAATCGCATCAGGAAATCCGTGAACTATTCCGGGAATTACACCAATTGCCACCATCCATGTTCGGCGAAGAGCAGAAGCAGGAAATCTATTACGAGAAAATCCTGAAGAATGAAAACTATCAGCGCCTGAAAGAGCGCATGAACCTCTGGTGTGCTTTGTGGTTCTGGAATGGCGACGAGATCGCTCAGGCGCCAACGCCAAAGACATTCTACCAGCCTTCGCCCGCGGCAGTGGAAATCACCGACCGGATTGCCCGCGAGTACCGCTTCTTCCATTGGGAAATCGAATTTCCCGACGTTTTCAATCCCGATCGGCAAGGGTTCGACGCCGTTCTGGGAAATCCACCATGGGAAATCAGCAAACCCAATTCGAAAGAGTTCTTTTCCAACCTCGATCCAATCTACCGGACTTACGGCAAACAGGAAGCCTTGAGAGAACAGGAACGACTTTTTGAAAGCAATCCCGCTATCGAATATGAATGGCTTGGTTACTACGCCTATTTCAAAGCCATGAGCAATTTTGCCAAATATGCGGCGCATCCCTTCGGTGATTCAATTCAGGAAGAGGATTACACTATTTCTCTGACACGCGGCACCGCCAGCCAGAGGCTACATTCCGAATGGCAAAAATTACGATTGCAGAATCAAGGCTATGCCGACGCCGAACATCCCTTTCGGCACCAGGGCTCGGCTGACATCAATACCTACAAAATGTTTCTCGAATTCTGTCATGCGCTATTGAAAAAACATGGACGGCTCGGCATGATCGTCCCATCCGGAATTTACAGTGATAAAGGAACCCGCGGACTACGTAATCTCTTCATCGACCGTTGTCGCTGGGACTGGCTCTATTCGTTTGAGAATCGACAGAAAGTATTTGATATTGATTCTCGCTTCAAATTCAATCCGGTGATCGTGGAAAAAGGCGGAACGACCGAACAAGTACAGACGGCGTTTATGCGGCATGAACTAAAAGACTGGGAAAACGGCGAAGGCGTCACACCCTATGAAAAAGCCCAAATCCGTAAGTTCAGCCCCAATAACCTGGCTTTCCTGGAAATCACAAGCCAGCGAGATGCCCATATCATCGAGAAAATCTATAACCACTCTGTTCTACTGGGCGATCAGACCGAAAACGGCTGGAAACTAGAATACAACCGTGAATTTGACATGACCAACGACTCCAAATACTTCATCAAGCGCGACAAACTGGAAGTCCAGGGTTACCGCCCTGATCCCTACGGTCGCTGGGTGAACGACAACGGCGAAATGGCTCTGCCGCTGTATCAGGGCGTAATGATTCATCAGTTTAATTTCAGTGCTGCATCTCACCAGTCAGGTTCAGGAAATATTACGAAATGGTCTGATCAAAGTTGGATTGATAAGAAGGTTCGATCAAAATATTATATCAGTAGCGATACATATAATCCCTTTAATTCATTTTATAAGGTAATTTTACGAATACAAGCAAGATCAACAGATTTACGGACATTAATTTCAGCAGTTATTCCAAACAGTCCTTGTGGAAATTCGTTATTAGTTCTTGGAAAAAGTAAAGGTATAAGTAAAGTATTGACATTGCCGATATATCTAAATTCTTTTGTGGTTGATTATATTATTCGCTCTCGACTGGGTGGTGCAAATATAAATAACTTTTACTTGGATGAAATTCCTATTTCAAAAAAAGAATTACCTAAAATATTAATCAATTTAATAGCGAATTTAAATATTCCGAATCCCGTATTCTCTATGGTTTGGTTATTATTAAAGCACAGATTTAATATATCATACCAGCGAAATCTCTGGGCACTTACTCCACATGAGCGTCTGCGTCTGCGCTGTATTCTGGATGCGGTTATTGCGGAACTCTATGGACTGGACTATGTGGATTTCGCCTGGATCTTGCGGGACGATCCGTCCGATCCGAAGGGTTTTTGGCGGGTGGACAAGGAAAAGCCGAAGGAACTCCGGCACACGACGCTGGCTTTGGCGGCATTCAGGCGGCTGAAAGATGTCGGGCTGGATGCCTTCATTGCCGAAGACTGGCAGTTCCCGCCGGAGATCGCGGCACAGTTAGGTCCGCGCTTTTACGATTGGCAGCTCGCTGGCACGCCGGAAGAGAGCTGGGCGGAGTGCGAGTATCACGCCAAGCAGATTCTGGGCGAGGAAGGTTATACACGCTTCATGGCGGAAATGAAGGGAGAGAAGCCGGCGGAAGTACGGGAGGAGATGGCGAAATACGGGGAAAAGAATGATAAATTAAAATTGTTTTGAATTTTTATGAGTAAGCGAGTTTTTATTATCGGTGCTGGTTTCTCAAAAGCCTTGGCAAATGCGCCATTGGCCAACGAGTTTTTAGGTCCTATCTATAAAATTGTCAATGAAGAAGGTAATACCGGGTATCGATACTATGAAGACGGCAAACGAGTATTTCTGAGATTGATTCAGGTTTTATCCGAATCCCTTGAAGAAGGACTGAGATTTGTCCAAAAAGATGGCACCAGGGTGGCGAATGCAAGTGGCATCGAGTTGATTTCATCGATCAATATCGAAAACCTGATGACATTACTGGACATTAACATTAAACGACCATTTATACCGAAGGGCGTCGGAGTAGATTTATCCGGTTGTCCGATTCCCTTCATGAAAGGATTTAATAGAGACTGTTACGAAAAAAACTGAAGATATCACTTTTTAGAAGTCCAAAGTCATTTGGGTTTGTAATCTTTTCATCATCCTTTTGGCTTTTGCCTTTGTGTTAGTTTTCATATCAGAAAATA
>JBAZPA010000023.1:0-10769 GCA_041648435.1 archaeon | reverse complement strand
TTTACATCGAAGTGCGCTACTCGCCGATTCTTCATAACGAACGCGGAATGACGACGATGGAATCCGTCGATGCCGTTCTCAAGGGCTTAAAAATGGCAGAAAGAGATTTCAAGATCAAGACCGGCGTTATCATCTGCGGAATTCGGAGCATCTCACCGGAAATTTCATATCGGCTTGCCGAGCTGGCGGTCGCATTCAAAAACCGTGGCGTTGTCGGTTTCGATCTCGCTGGAGTCGAAGAAAACTTCCCGGCAAAAGATCACCGCGAAGCATTCAATCTGATCCTGAAAAACAACATCAACACAACGCTTCACGCGGGTGAAGACTTTGGGCCGGAATCGATCCATCAGGCGGTTCATTACTGCGGTGCGCATCGCATCGGGCACGGCGTTCGCCTCAAAGAAGACGGCGACCTGCTGAACTACGTCAACGACCACCGCATCGCGCTTGAAGTTTGTCTGACGAGCAATGTTCACACCGGTAGTGTGAAAAACTATGCTTCGCATCCGTTCAAGTTTTACTTCGATTACGGTCTGCGAGTCACGCTGAATACCGACAACCGGCTGATCTCCAACACGACGCTGACAAAAGAATACATGCTGGCGCACGAGTACTTCAATTTCAATGTCCGCAATTATAAGGAAATCATCATCAGCGGATTCAAGAGCGCGTTCCTCCCGCATCGCACACGGATCGAGATGATCCGCCAGATCGCCGACGAGCTAGATACGTTCATCTCGGTTTGAGAAGATTCTTTTAGCCGCAGATTAACGCGGATAAACACAGATCAGAAAAAGATAAAAAGAGAAAAGATAGATTAAATTCGACTGTAGATTGTCATTCTGAGCCGCAGGGAAATTTGTATTGAATCGCAAAAAATAGATCAGGAATTGAGACCTTGTAATCAAGTAAAGAGAAAAAATGCGGTGAAGAATCTTGTTTAATTTGTACTTATTGCATTTTCAAATATCTCCCACATTTTACGGGAGATCTCGTTCAACCTACCTATTCCTTATGTTTTCGTGTCTTCGTAGCAAAAACTATTTCTTACCGGAATAGTTCGCTTTGTCTTCTGCGGCAAGTGACGGAATAGCCACATCGCCGGAGTTGTAAATGCTAACCTTTTTCCCCAAATCCGGGTGAGACTTAACCTGATGTTCTGAATCCAATTTGAATGATTTTACCGAAATGATGTCAGTATTCAGCGCCGATTCCATCTTAGTAATCGTTTTCAGTGTCAGATTGACGTTGCCTGCAAGAATCCGGCTGAGCATTGACTCTTTCATCCCGATCGCTTCGGCAAAAGCCTTACGGGTTTTAAAGTTACTTTTCTCGATGGCGCCGGCAATCGCCTCTGCGATGTCCATTTGCTTTTCGACTAATCGGGAAACATCTTCCGGGATTTTCGTCTCTATCTCATCAAAAAAATCATCAACTTCTCTTGACATATTCTATCCTATAAAAGGTCTTCTATGGTTAATCCTGATTCTTTCAGGTAATCAACAAGGTGATGAAACGCATCCGCAACTTTTCTTGCTTCAACCGACAATTCCGGACTCTCTTGCCAAAATCGAATATCATTGGGTTTGACTCCGCCACCGCCTAATATTAAGAGGTTATCGTCCCATCGGATGCAAAATAATCGTAAATATCCAATGCCATAATCGATTCTACAAATTTCTGAATGAACGGATCTCTCATCTTACGGACGAAAATATTGAGGTAACAATCCGCGCTTGTCATAAAGTTCTTTTATTTTCTTACGTAATGGTTGAAAATCCGGATGGCCGCATACTTCCGGATTGGTAACAAACTTGTGAAACTCGTGATTTTCTTCGCCATCGTACTGAATGGAATATATTTTTGCTTTTCTGCCAAACTTAATCCTAACTAATCGAAAACCTAATTTCACTTATAAGTCAACCCCAGTTTCGAAATTTCAAGTGGTTTTTTCAAGTGGATTTAAACATTACCATTGGCCACAACGCTATTTGCTTATGACTTCTGAAAGATGTATACTCTGGATTCCAAAGGATCAATTTTCATCTATCTACTCACTGATAAACATTTCATTTTCCGAAAATAAATAGTAAAACAGAGGCAATTAAGATTAACGAACCTAATCCGACAGTAACTGTAATAAACCATTTTTTTATGAGACTTCCTAATCCTTCAAATCTATTGTTTAAAACATGTGTTTGATCAAGGACTGATTTATTTACCTGCAGGATTTGTTCATGCAAGTCCGTAAAACCACGATCAATTCTACTTCCAATAGCATGAAGAATTTCTTCAAGAGAAATCAATTTTGACTTTACATTCCCAATGTCTCCTTCTATAGCGATCAGCCTTGATTTAAAATCACGAAAATTTTCAGGGATATCCAGTTTGTTTATCTCTTCAATGAACTTCTGGATTTCTTCAGCTAATTTCTGATATTGCTCAAGAAATTTTGTTATTTTTTCCCCATTATCTTTAAATACTCCGACAATTTCTTCTGCTGATTTTAACGCATCTTCCGCCACTTTTTTAGCATCTTCAATATGCTTTACAGCCATACTTAATTTCAAGAGTTCTTCTTCCATCATTTTCAATGAATCAAGTAATTGTGTTTCCATAACCCTCCAGGAATTTTTCGTTAAATTGTTTCAACCATTCGAAATGAAATCTAAAAAACAATGTTTCATTTAGGTTTTTTATCATCGCAGTAAGTTCTTCAATCATGTATTTATCTACACATTTTGAAAATTCTAAAATAGCGCCTTGAAATTCGTCAAAATTAACTTTTGATGTTGTTAGATATTTTGAAAATCCCCTGATATAATCATCTTTTGCCCCTTCGATTAGACGTGATTCAGAAATCCGATTCCTTTCCAAAATAAATACCGAAAAAGCACGAAGTAGTAGTAAAGTAAAATTTGAAGGATTGGAAATTAGAAATCGAATAGTTGCCCCCCTTAGATGATTTAAATTGTCCATAGGAGCACCAGTCTTGTCTATTTCTATCAATCCAATAAATCTCCAGACAATCTCGATTTTCTCATTTATCCCCTGATCTGTCTCATCGAATAAAGAAGCATGCGCTCGATTTCCAGCATTATCGACAGCTTCATTTCCTTTCTTCGCATATTTAGAATTGAAATATACGTCTATGAATTCCTTAATCCCCTTATTGCCATCAAGCAAACCAACGACACATAATTCCTTAACTGCTTTTATTCCTTCTCTGCGTTTGAGTTCTATTTCTATATAAACAAATTCAATCAGAAAATTGAGCATTTTCTGTATATAATTCTCACCCGGACGATTTTCAAGGCCTTCAATGATCTCTTGAACTCTGATTTCAGAATAGAATCTAATTAAGTAATTTTCTAAGTGTCTCCTATATTCACTTTCTTGTTTTTTCACTCCGAATATTGCGAATGTTTTTGCATTATAATTCACTCTATATCCATCAAGTACTCCAATCAAACATAAGCGATAAATTGCCTTTTCGGTATCTAAACGAGTCCGAAACTTTTCCCATTGAGTTTTAAGTCTACCTCCTTGATCATCTGGAATCTTTACAAGGTTTAATTTCTTTTCAATTTTTTCAAGAAATTCATCCCAATTAGTCTTCTCTAATTTATCATCATGCGAAAAAAGCCCATTTTGATGATGTGGATCGATTTGATGACAAATACTGTTAATTCCCAAATATATATTACTATGATCGTTATTATAGGGGACAACAATTTCAAATTTATCACCTAATTCAATCGTATCTATTTTTGCCTGTACTCCCAATGTATCCATTTGAATTAATTGATTTAACCATATACCGATATTACCATTGGGACAATGATGGTTAAGATAATCGCGTATGAACTGAATAATCGTTTCAAAATTTTCGATAGAAAAGTTATGGTCTGTAATATGCGGTTCGCCATGGATTAAATCGAAATATCCAACAGGTAGTCCAGTGATTCTATCATTTACATAGATACGTTGTGGGTTATCATGAGGCCAGGGATTTCCTAAATAAACAGGAATGTTTATCTTTTCTTTGAATTCCTGTGCCATTAAAGAATACTGCCTGATTTCAGGAGTATCAATCTCTGTCAATAATTCATACAATGTCCTTTTCTCTTTACCTATGCCCTTGAACGAATTATTGTGTAAATAAAATTGGATGTCTTCCAAGACATTGATCTTTTTATCATCGTTAGTATCGATAGTTTCATCGTTATAAATAATGAAAGAAACCGCGAGTTTACGATCTCTTCCAGAACGTCCGGCTTCCTGTACCAATCCTTCAATCGAACTCGAATATGTCTGATGAATGGTGAACCTTATATTAGGCTTGTCAATTCCCATTCCAAAAGCTTTTGTACAGACCATTAAATTCAACCGGTCATTGATAAAAGCATCTTGATTATTCTGATTATCTTCTTCAATTCTGTCTCTTATCTGATTTGATTGTTCATCAGAAGCTCCAAGGAACGTACCTGCATTTAGGTATTCTAAATTATTTAATAGATTATCAGATACCCCGCGACCATTTCCGTTCTCGTTATGATACCGATCAGTAACACCAAAGTAACCCGTTCGATGGGGCGTAAAAATGATCCCAGCATTCGATCTACTTTCATCGAAAAATATATAGTCTTGTGATTTTAATTCCGGAATCCAGATTGATTCAAATATTGCCTTTTTCTGTTCTTCAGTTAGTTTGTCTCTTTCGGTTATATTATCAATAATCGTTGTCGAGAAATCACTAAAACCGGCAAGTTCATTAGAGATATTTTTGAGCAAGTCGTTTATTGTTGTCTGACATCTGTTTCCTAAAAATTTTCGAGTATTCCAATAGGCATTGTTATAAAATTGATTTTCTAACGTACTTTTTTCCATATCAGTATATTTGATTGGCACAATTTTGTATTGGAGTTCGTGGCGGTTGTAGGTTTCAAACCGAATGATCGCTTCTTCAGTTAAGTGATTCTCTTCTAAAACACCATCCTCATTTGGAACGGACAAGACGCGGAGCACATCGCTTAAAACGTCATAGGAAGCAGTAGCGGTAAGGCCAAACAGTGGAATTGGTTTTTTATCGGAAGTCTTGCAAAACTCGATCGCATTTCTTCCTAACAATAAATATGATGGTCTGAAGTCATGTCCCCATTCAGAGACACAGTGTACTTCATCAATAACAGCATAGTTGAAATACATCTTGTTTTCAGCCATTTTTACCAATTTCTTTTGAAATTTCTCAATTAATAATCTTTCGGGAGAAACAAATACGAATATTATTTTTCCATCAACTACCTGGTTTTCTGCTTCTTCAATTTCTATTGAATTCATCAATGAGTTAATGAATAATCCACAATCAATAAACTCACGCTTGAGTCCGTTATTCTGATCTACCATCAACGATTTCAATGGATCTACAATTAAGGTCACACCCGGCTGTAGTAGCGTCGCTAATTGATATGTTAAGGACTTTCCACCGCCCGTAGGTAAAAGGCCGATTACACTTTTTCGCTGTAATGCACGACTAAGAATTGATAATTGTCCTTTGAAAAACTCCTTTTTACGAAAAACATCTTGTAACAATTCCTGTAAAATTTCTTTTCGTGTTTCATCTATAATCTTGTCTTGTTCTTCATATTTAACGGCAACTTTCTCATAACAAATCGACTGTGTCGTATAAAATTTTCTTTCTTCTTTTATCGAATGGCAAGAACGCAAAACGATATAGTGATCAGGTGGATTCGGAAAAAGTGATTTACGTGCAAGTCCCTTTCTTTGCAAAACGGATGAATCAATGACTAAATCAAAGGTCGCATTTTCATGAGAAATATCACTTATACTTTTATAAACAGTTTTACCGGCAGAATTCAATTTTTCATGGTAATATTCGTCGCACTGATAGATCGTCAGTTGTATTTGAGGAATTGGATTTCCCTTATCCTGCAGAAGATAAAGATAATCGAGTAAACGGTAAAAATCTCCAACCGCCAACACACCACCTGATATATCATGTTCGACAATCGCAACTTTCCATTCTTTTTGGTCTTCAGTCTGTAGAGCAGTCCTTAAGAAAAATTCAGCAAGAGATTTTTCAATACGCGCTATGGCTATTGGACATAAGATCAACTGCAGCGCTTCAAATCCAATCTTATCATCGTATAAAGGAAGATCATAATTTTTTCGCAGAGTTGAAAAGTAATTTGAGTCCAGCAGATCTTTCATTTCTGCTAATTTCAATTGAATGGAATCCCATTCGGATGTTTTTATTCTTAAAGTCTTACGCCAAGTAGATTCGAAAACTATGTTATCACGCTGAACATCTAAATTGTGTTGCTCTTCATCATGATGATGTTCACCATCTATTTCAATTATTTGTCCTTTTCTTCCATTGATCTGATGAGGAAATTCGATGGAAAAATCCACACGTTGCTCATGGAAATTATTGGTCAGGTTTTGGGGAGTCTTTGTAGGCTGAATGATACTTGTCAAAAATCTTTGTGGTTCTACTAATTGAGTGAAATATTCTCCAAAATATTTGGACACTTTGTTATAAAGAAAGCCTTCTTCGTATTGACTATCAAGTTTCTCCCAACTCTTCTGATATTCAATTTGCATTCTTTCACTTTTTAGGTTTGGATCAATTATGTGTAGTGCCCGAAAACACTTTTCAAGGAAATCGTTATCCTTTTCTGATAGAGTGTACTTTTCAGAACCGAGACAATTCTGAAGTTTAAACCTTTTAGAAATTGATGTTATCTGTTTCTCTATGTCGAACGGCAAGCGAGTTGGAAGCCCTCGACTGATCAAATTGCTGATTATTGCCAATTCTGAATTTGGATAGTCAATTTTTCGTGTTAAATCCAAATTGCTATCCATTTCAAAACAAGACAGGTATTTGAATAGATGAACAGACTCAGGATATCTCTCGACGAGCCCTATATACAAGTTCTCTATTATATAACCAGCAAAATATTGGTGACTACTCATCAATCATTAATCCTATTCATTTTTATGATCAGATAAAAATCAACTTCATCAATTAATACGAACTTCAATTATTTTCCTGCCTCTGCTAATATGTACCGGTCCATCCTTCTTACCGTCTTTGTTGTATTTACCTTCCCAGATTAGTTCGGTCATGTGTTACTCCCTAAATCTATGTATACATATTTTATTATCGTCTTTCATTCACAGTCCTGGATATACTCTTCCTGTCAATTCTTTGAACTGCTGAATGTCCTTTTTACGTTGTGAGGCTTCCCCGCAGTTAGCCCAATCTTCGAGTATAGACTGTTTATTATCATCCCATTCGACTAGTTCTTTTTTGAGCCAGTAGTTAATTACCGCCAGTGGCTTTATCACCTTTATTTCAAACTCTTGAATGAGAAAATCGGTCAGATTATGTTCAACCGTCGAGACTGCATATTTTAGCGACGCGGCACAGGCGGCGATTTTTTTATCGGTTTTACTTAAATCGAAAGGTCGCCCATTTTTTTTGTTGACAACCCCGGCCGTCACTACTAAACGGTCGATAATTTTATAAAGACTTTGTACTGAAGGATCGTCTTCAATGGTTGAACCAAGAGATTTTAGTTTGGACTTGTATTTTTCACGCCAGGAATATTTTGTTTTGAACCGCGGAGTATGAAATATTTCCTCACATACCTTATTGATCGTGACACATTCGAAACGCTCATCCAGAAACATATCCGGAGCAATCCGGATCAGCATCAGCACACTACAGGTGTCACATAGTAGTATCATTACCGCTCTGCTGTGACCTCGAGATTCCTGATCTGGTGCAGTTCATCCTTCAGACACTCCATGTCCGAATAATTTTCCAGTGAAAAGATTTCGCCGAGAATCCGCGGCGATAAATCTTCAATCTGTTTGATGATCAGGTTAATAAATAGTGGACTTAGTTCCCGGTAGGTCTGGATGTATTTTCTGACATTGTCCGATTCATGTAAAACTTTCTCCATAATATCAAATTCCCGGCGTAGCACATTATCTGCCCCACCATAGGACAGATTAAATTCCGGATTATTTTTTTTGATCCTTTTAATAATTCCACACATGGCATGATGATTTTTCCGGCAGTAATCTTTTAAGGCATTGATCTGTTTGCCGGGATCAATTATCCGGATCAGATTAAAAATCTCGTTGATATAAACGTCAGGGAATTGTGTAGAGCTGGCGACCATATCACAGAAATCTTCTTCGGCGTCTTCGACCAACATGGTTTTATTATTCCGGATGATCGAGTGAACGGTTTCATGAAGTAAGGGAAAAATCAAGTCCAGTAAGTTGGTTTTAAAGTTGATGAAAACCACACGGTGATTATTGATACAGGTATAAAACGCATAGAGTTTGGATACCGGAAATTCACTGAATATTACATAAATATCGAGCGTCTGCAGTAATTTGAACGCGTGAAGATAATCCAGCGGATTTTCTTCCGGGACACCGGACATTTGGCTCAATTTGGCGGCGATTACTTTAGCATTTTCCTCATTGAAATCGGAAACGGTCAGAGTTTGTCGAATAGTAGTCGGACCGGTCGAAGGGAACAGCTTTTTATATCGGCCAGCCAGTTCCTTCATCTGCTCTTCTTGTTCGGGATTGACCTTTGACTTTCGTTTGGGCCGGTAAACTAATACCTGTACGGATTTATCCGGTTCTTTGATAAACAGTTCATCAGGGTCCAGGTTTAAAATATCGCAGAGAGTAATCAGGAAGAGTCCTTTGGGGATTTGACCGCCAATCCAATCATTTACCGCCTGACGGGAAACGCCGACCTGCCGAGCTAAGTCAGCCAATGATAGCCCTTGCGCCTCGGCGCTTTTCCTAATGGCTGAGCCTTCCCATTTCATAAGTCCTCCTTTTGAAAAAGTAAAATTGCTTTTATTCTAAAATGAATCAATATTCGTAAACTTATCTTTACATAACCGACGACAATCTACACTGTTTCAAATCCAATGTAAAGAAAAATATTTGATACTTTTCAAAGGAGATAGATTCGTCTGACAATCAACAATTTCACGGATATTCATCACCTTTCCGGCGGTTATTTTCCCATTGAAGCGGCTGAAGATTGGATATATCGTCTGAACCTCCTTTAGATTGAGGTTTTTTATGATCGATTTCCCAACCGTATTTTGAACTGGTATCTCCATGTTTAGAGAATTGCATCCATGTTCCACAAATATCTTTTCTCCATATAGCTGAATCATGACCAATAATAGCAATTCCTTTTTGCCATACCTGCATAATCAGACTTTCAGACGCTTCTTTAAACGGATATAAATGATCCATTTTTCCCTCCTCCTTACTTTTCCTTTGGTACCCCTTTGAAGGGTTTATTGTCGGTCGTTTTCTGATCCATAAACCGACCATCATCTTTGTTGCGTTTAACCCAGTGATCCGTTTTCGGATTATACGTTTGCGAGCGGTCTTTCACTGCTCCGTGTCTGTGCCCGTCTCCGGGTGGTGGATTCTTTGCCATGTTTTACTCCTTTTTATTTACGGTTAGTGTTCTCCTGCCCCGCCTCAACCTCCCTAAGGTTTCGAACCTCCATGAGATTGTATTCATCCGGTAAATATTTCTTGAGATCATCATAGATTTCCTGTGCTCCCGAGACATTCTTCCGGGCCGCATCTTCCACTTCATGGAAATAAGCCAGGGCATTTTGATAAGCGCGGTCTAAACTCAGCAAATATTGATCGTGCATTCCACTCGCAATTTTTGCCATCTCCGTATTAATCTCTTTAATCTGCTCCATTGCCCGCATAATCTCTTCAATAGTTGACCACCGTCGGATGTCTTTGCCGGGAAGTTCCCCGTCAATTGCCGCTCTTATTAGGGTTATTCTGGTATATAAGATCTCTTCCAGCTGTTCAATGGCATTTTTAATCGTGGCAATATCTTCATCGCTCAGTTGGTTATTTGCCGTCTTCTCTTCACTCATTTTCTACCTCCCTGAGCCCGTTTACCCTCCCGGAGGTTCTAAACCTCCGGGAGGTTTTCGATTCAAAACATCTACGGATTCGTTCCAGTTTCCGGAGTCGTGGTCGTTCCGTCTTCTGTTTTTTCTGTCTTCGATTTCGGGAAAATGGACTTGAACTCGTCTAATTTCGCCTTATCGTGCATGAAAACGATTGACGCGGCTTTGTTGACCTTGAACATCAACTCTTTAACCGTCTTTACCGCAGCATCGACCACGGTTTTCTGCGTCTTTTGGGCGTTTTTGCTCTCTTCCTGTTCCTGATCGATAGCCACAAGTTCGTTCGTGCTGGTTTCTAAAGCCGCGATGTCCGCCGCCGCGATCCCGGCCGTTGCCAATTTATCGGCACAGCGCCCGGCAACCTCTTTCAGATTCGGTAATTCGGTCGATAGCGTCTTGACCGATGAGGGAATATCCTTTCCAATCCCGAATTCCTTCAACACGACCTTGTCGCCGTAGTAAGCGATTTGTGCCGTCGCTCTGAACTTCCGGATAACATCCTGAGATGTCTTGATCTGCGCCTTCTGGCTTCCGGTAAACTCGGTTTTGAGGTTCTTGGCTTCATTGAAAGCCGTGTTTTCCGCGCGCAATACGCCGATCTTTCC
Organism: archaeon; assembly: GCA_041648435.1. Lineage (GTDB taxonomy): Archaea > Iainarchaeota > Iainarchaeia > Iainarchaeales > JBAZPA01 > JBAZPA01. The sequence continues at coordinate 151 of JBAZPA010000023.1, read as the reverse complement.
CTCTAACTGCGTAATGAATTCCGGATTAATTCCGGCCGCGGCTAGTTCCGTCGCATACTTCCTGGTTGTTGCCAGTCGGACGGACGAATCCTGCAACAACTTATCCACGTTTTGAGACATGAGTCCTCCTTTTTTTGTTATTGTTTGCCAC
>JBAZPA010000022.1:0-10823 GCA_041648435.1 archaeon | reverse complement strand
GTTTAAGCAGCCCGAATTACTCATTGCTCGAGGACATATCCAAGCGAATAATAGACGTGGCGCAGAGGACGGGAGTGAAGCACTCCGGCTCAATTCCATTGCCCACAAAGACACTAACGGTTCCTACGCGCAAGGCGCCTTCCGGCGGGGGAACGGAAAGCTACGAGAAATGGAAGATGCGCGTGCACAAGCGCATCATTGACATTGAAGCCGATGAAAGGACGTTAAGGCACATAATGCGCGTGGAAATCCCCGAAAACGTGCACGTTGAAATCGAACTCAAGGAATAAATGCTTATTCTTTCTCCCTATTGCGGGGAAAACAAATTGCGCTCTTGCTCATTGTACAGGGAACTCGCGAAATACTACGACATCATAGTGGAGCCTTTCGTTGAAACCGGAAGGGAAAACAAATTCCTCGGGCGGATTCTGGCAGAGCACAATGCGAAAAGCGCCCTTGACATCGCCTGCGGAACCGGAAGGCACGCGATTCCGCTCTCGAAGCGAGGCTTCCGGATTACGGGAATAGATTCCAGCAGGGCGATGATACGCATTGCGAGGAAAAAGGCGGTTGAGAAGAAAAGCAAGGCGCAGTTCCTTGCAAGGGATTGCAGGAAAATGGGATTCAGGAACGCTTTTGACGCGGCTTACTGCATGTGGAACTCCTTCTACTTATTGCCCTACAACGGAATGCTGAGGTGCCTGAACAAGGCGCTGAAGGAAAACGGAATTCTCATAATAGACGGAAAGGACTGGGTGAATGTCAGAAAAAAACTTAAGGGCAAAAGCCAGACGGTTTGGGAAAACGAATTGGTGAAAGGGAAAAAAACAATAAGGATTCACAGGGAGGATTTTTTCACGGGAACGAGGAGAATAGTGAACGTGGAATACGGCATAAACGGGAAAAGGTTTTCCACTAAGGAAGCGGGGGAAACGATTCCCCTCGGCGCGCTGGAGAAAATCCTTGAGAGGCACGGCTTCAGGGTAATAGAAAAATACCGCGATTTGAAGAAGTGGAGCGAGAGCAGTTCTGATTCGGTGCAATTGGTGGCCAGAAAATCAATTAACCCTTCACGTTCCCCACGGGTCTGAGCGCGACAACCTTTCTGCTCAAACCCGCAACTTCCACTGATTCAATCACTTCCGAGATTTCCTTGTACGCGATTCCCGCCTCTTCCGCGAGGCCGGACAGCGAGGCGCTTTCGACGAGTATTCCGCGCTCCGCCATTTTCTTTTGCAATTCGCTTCCGTTGACTTCGTGCCTCGCTTTTGTCCTGCTCATTGTTCTTCCTGAACCGTGGCACGTGCTTCCGAAGGCTTCTTCCTCGGCCTTCTTCGTGCCCACGAGAAGGTAGGAGCCGGTTTCCATGCTGCCGCCGATTATCACGGGCTGGCCGGTTTTCTGGAATTTTGGGGAAAGCAATTCGTTTTCCTTTCCCAGGGAGCGCGTTGCGCCCTTGCGGTGCACCAGCAACGCGCGGGTTTTTCCCCCGCATTTGTATTTCTCGAATTTCGCGATGTTGTGGCATACGTCGTAAACCTGATTCATTTCCATTTCCTCAGCGCTTTTCCCGAAGACGCGGGAGAAGCATTCGCGGACTTTGTGGAGTATTATCTGCCTGTTGGCGAAAGCCATGTTCGCGGCGCACGCCATTGCGCCAAAGTAATCCTGCCCCTCTTCGCTCTGAGTGGGAGCGCACGCAAGTTCCTTGTCGTTTACTTTCATTCCGTGCTTGGGCATTGCGGCAATGAACCTTTCAAGGTAATCCGTCGCAATCTGGTGGCCGAATCCGCGCGAGCCGCAGTGGAACATTACCATAATCTGGCTTTCGCCGTGAATACCGAAACTTTTAGCGAGCGAGGAATCAAAAATTCCGCTGTTTTCAGCGACCTGTATTTCGAGGTAATGGTTTCCCGAGCCGAGAGTTCCAAGGTGATTCAGGCCGCGGTCAATTGCTTTCTTTGAAACATTTTCCGGGTTCGCGCCGGGAATTTTTCCTTCATCCTCGGTCGCAAAAAGGTCTTCCTTCCAAGCGTAATTGTTTTCAGCGCACCAATTGCTCCCTTCTGTCATCACTTCTTCGAACTGGCTGCGGTTTAATTTAAGGAATCCCTTGGCGCCCACGCCGGAGGGAATAGATTTGAATAATTCGTGAACCAATTCGCGGAGCTTGGGCTTCAGTTCGGAAAACGAGAGGTTCGTGGAAAGGAGGCGCATCCCACAGTTCAAGTCAAAACCAAGAAGCCCAGGGCTTATCACTCCCTCCTTCGCGTCGAATGCCGCGACTCCCCCAACCGGGCTTCCGTAGCCCCAGTGCGCATCGGGCATTGCAATCGCGTAATTAATTATTCCGGGCATTGAAGCGAGATTGGAGACCTGCGAGAAAACTCCTTCGTCCATTCCCGCGAGCAATTTGTCAGTGGCATAAATTCGCGCCGGAACATGCATCCCTTCCTTGAACGAAGGGGAAAGTTCCCAGAGCGCGGGGGAAATCCTGCGCAGTTCCTTCGGGGGCATATGAAATAAGTATTAGGGAAACAAATTAAACAATTGCATAGACGGGCTGAATGCCTCAGATGTCCAGCACTGCCGTTGCCTTCCACCCGCGCTTCGTTTTCGTGATTTTGAACAAATGCATTGTCACGGCCTTCACATCATTGCGAAGAACGTGCCTTCTGCGGTTTATTTTTTCGCCCCGCAATTGCGCGCGGAGCTTCCAGCCCTTCTTGGACTCGGAAACGCGGCACTTTGCGGATTTGAAAAGCAATCCCTTTGAATCCTTCAGGAAAACGAGCTCGGAAAGGAAGGAGTAAAGCAATTTTTCCGGGAGGTCCGCCTCGATTGTAATCGACTTGGCTTTCGCGGAGCGCAATGTTTTCAGGTCCGCCATTGTTTCCTCAAGCGCAAAGGCGCATTCCGAGAAAAGTTTGTTAAGAGAAGGGGCGGAAGTGGAGAAAGCGATGTCGGAAATCGCCACATCTTCGAGGAACTTGTGCGCCATATTGAAAGAATCCGGCAAAGCGGTTAAAAAATACGCCGGTCAATTGGCTTGTTTAATATTGTTTTTTATGGCTGACACAATTTCGTCCGCATCACGAACTTGCCTTGCGCCATATTCAGAAATTGCTTCCTTTATCCCAAAATTTGGAAGGATTCCCAAATCCAAATTTGGGCAGAATATTGGCTTTTTCTGCGAATTCGCAATTTTGAGCTGTGTTGCGGTACCTGATTTTATGCTCTCACTAGCACAAAAAAGCAAACCATCGGAAAGGCCGGAAGTTATTCTGTTTCTTTGCAAAAATGAAATTCTGTCTCCGGGAAAGTTTGGCAGATGCTCGCTAATGAGAAGCCCTTTTTTTATTATTTCTTCAAACAGTTCTTTGTTCTCCGCGGGATAAAAATGGGACAGCCCTGTCCCCATAATCGCTATTGTCTTGCCGTTCGAATCAAGTGCCCCCTTGTGCGCCTCAGCATCTATTCCAGAAGCCCCCCCGCTTATAACCACAAATCCGTTTTTGCACAATGCCTTTGCGGAATCAAACGCAAAATTGCGCGCCAACTCATTTGCATTCCTTGAACCGACTATGGCAAAACTCGGGCTGTGCTTCAGGAGAGAAAAATTTCCCTGCAAGAAGATTGTCAGGGGCGGAGAAGGCGTGTCAAACAGCTTTTGCGGGTATCTTGCGTCAAGCAATGGAACCACTTGAATTTTTTTTTCAGCACAATCGTCAATTGCACCAAAATATTTTTCATCAGCCGCAATTTTAAGTTTCTCGAATTCTCCCAGCATTCCAGGAGAAAAAATTCCAGTCTTAAGAAGTTTATCTGATGGAGCAGAAAATATTTCTTCCATACTTTCGAAGTGCCCAAAAAGCTGCGAAATTCTTTTTGGGCCAAGGCCATGAACCAAAGAAAGTTTCATCCATTTTACCAGATTGTCTCTTTCAAAAACAATGGTTTTCACCAAAAACACCAAATCCAATATATTAAATTTCTCTAATATATTAAAGTTATTCCCTTAGTCAATCCATTTTTTCGGCGTGTTTTTGCCTGTCTTCCTTGGGGACCTTGGGCCAATGCCATTCGGACACGATTTTTGACGCTTTGCCTTTGAAGTTTGGGTTTATGTCAAAGTCCGCTTCCCTGCCCTTTGAACCAAGCCCGAAACAAATGAAAAAAACGCTCTTTGCTCCTGCTTCTTTGAGTGCGTCAAAAAGTTCCTGCGCATTGGAGCCGGTTATAATCAAATTGTCCAATATAAGGATGTTTTTGCCTTTCAAGCCGGCAGTTATGCCAAATGACCCTTTTACGTTTTCAAGGCGCTCGCCTTTGCTCTTTAATTCGTGCTGGCATTTTATGGTTTTATTGCGGTTCACGATTTGCGCATACGGCACCATTATTTCCGCAGAAAACATTCTCGCAAACTTTTCCATATTTCGGTTTGTTTCTCCTTTGTTGTGAGTGGGCATAACGCAAATGAAATCAAATTTGATGTCGCCTTCAAACCGCTCCTTGAACAAATTAACTGATTGCTGAAGAAGGTAATTCATTTCGCGTTTGTTCCCGTAATTGTAAAAATTTATAATGCATTTCGTGAATTGGTCTTCCCCTTCCTCTTCTGGCTTATGGTGCCCCAAGCCGAAAACTGGAATTATTTCCTTGCAATGCCCGCACTTCTGGCCCCTGTAATAAAAACAGTCCATAATATGCTCTCTCTCGGACGATATTTAATTATTTTTAAAGCGTTATTCCGCTGAATCAAAACGTTAAAATAAGTGCCGGAGAGGGAACGGAAAGTTATTCGGGAACCAGATATTCCCATTCATTGGCTGATTATATTCCCTCTCCGTGAGTCCTGATCCATCACCTCCGTGGCCAAATCCTTTCACCACCATTTTCGCTCTTAATTTATAAAGCGGTTTTGGTACAAGAGCAGAATATCCACTTGTTAACTTGAAATTCACTGGTTAACTGTAAAGCACAACATTTATATATCTTCAACCAGCCAATTGTTATCGGGGGCAAAAAGCAATGAATTCCATTCTTAAGAGAACCGTTCGGCTCTTCGCAATAGTGCTTCTCTCGGCAATTTTCGTGACGGGAGCACACGCCCAATTATTCGTTCAACCTAGCAGTGCCCAACTGAGGAGTTCATTTTCCAACACTTATTCAAATGACAACCACCAGAAGGCAAAACCGGGCGATTGGGTAGATATGGAAGCGACCTTTTATGCCCAGCCCACTTATTATGACCCCCAACTGCAAAGCAAAAGCATTGAAGCAAGTGCTGAAATTTATGGCTGTAAATCAGGTAACTGCAATTACTTGAACGCGCAAAGTGAATATTTTTCCTTGATGCCCGACGAATACACATTACAGCCAATTGAATGGCACAATCTTTTCAACGTCTCAGACCAATACGATAGTTACAAAATAATCGTCAAGGCAAAGACGCAAGACACTGACTATTGGCAGAACGGAAGCACGGACGCATATGTTGATGTAATAAACCAGGCCGCATACTGCTCCCAAATAAAGATAACTACCCACACGATGTCAATAAACGAAAATTCAACATACCCTGATTATTTTACCGTAATAAACAGCAACACGGGAGAAAATTTCAAGATTCAAACCGTTTCGCTTAGCTCAAACGACCCCTCGACTTTTACCATAACCCAAACCGGGAACCTGAGTCAAATTTATGCGGGGCAGCAAGATGCGCGCATAAACTTTACGGTAAAAACTGGAAATGCCGATTCAACCAAATGGAGTTCGGGAAACGTTGGAATAATCGGGCAATTCAGCGACTCCGGAACGTGGTGCAATCTTAACTATAATAATGGAGGGCAAACATTTTCCGTTCAAGTAATAGACAAGCCAAGCGCAACAACGGGAAAATGCTCGCAGATAACCTCCACGCCTTATACGCTTTACATTGACGAAGGGCAGACGCAAAGCTTCGGAATTTCCGTTAGAAACGATTCCAACGAGGACCTCAAAAATGTCGTAATGGGAGTAACCGACGACAGTTCGGCTTTCAGCGCCTCAATAGACCAGGCAAACGCCTTCACGAGATTAAGGAGCGGGGAAACAAAAAGCATCGGAATCACAATCGGAGCCACAAACGTTTCATACACCCAATCGGGAACAGCCTACATCCGCATCGAGGGGGATTTCCTTGATTCCTTCGAGGCGTGCAGGAACGACAAAATAGAGATTCCCGTAAGCGTCGTGGTAAGAAACACTTCAATTGCAAACGACTGCAACAACATTTCGATTAACGCGGACAGCGTGCAGGCAAACGAAAATCAGGACAAAACAATCCAGCTCGGAATAAACAATTCGGACAGCCGCGCGTTCTACGTGGAGGAACTGCAGGTTTACGATTACAGCTCGGTTTTCGATTCAAGCGCCCTGGACAAGCCCTCATCCATAAGCGGGAAGGGGAATTCTTCCTTCAACGCGAGAATAAGCGCGCTCAGCGTGAGCTCGGACACAACGGGAACGGCGTACGCGAAACTCAAGGGACGTTTCTTGGACGGCCAGAAATGCGATTACTTCGATATTCCGGAAAAAAGCTTCAGCGTTACCGTAAAGAACATCAGCGAGGCATCGACGGCGTGCAGGCAGGTTTCACTGCAGGCATTCCCGATTGTCGTTGGCGCGAATTCAAGCGCGGCAAGCAACTTCTACGTGCAAAACAATTCAAACCAGACGTTTTACATCGATTACGCGAACGTTTACGATTCAAGCAAGTGGTTCGCCGCGAAGGTGGAAAATTACGACGCTTTCGCGCTTTCCGGAAGCAACGCGACCGTGAAGGCTGCGGTTTACGCCTCGAATCCCGGCCAGACCATTAACGAAAGCGGTTACTTCGAGGTGCGCGGACACTTCAATGACAACACTTACTGCGCGGCATCCAATATCGGGACCGAAACTTTTCCGGTAAGGGTAGAAAACAACGCAACAAGCTGCAACGGCTTCGCCCTTACTGTTCCGGAAGAATTGCGGGGAAGCGGGAAAACGCTTTTGCAGTTCAATTATTCCAACCCCGCAAATTACTCGGCTACAATAACTCTCAAATCGCAGGAAGCGGGAATAGAAACCAAAAGCTTTTCGGTCGGCGCGAATTCGAGCGGAAGCCTCTCAACCTACATTGACATGCCCTCCAGCGGAAGCGGAACGGTTGAATTCAATGCAAGCACGAATTCGTGTACCGTTGCCCCAAAATTCACGATGCTCAGGACGGGAGGAAGCGCAGGATTTTCCGCGGGAATAGAATTGGACAGGTACCTTTACCCTATTTACCTGAATGCGGGCGAATTCTCGGTTCCGGTTACGATTTCAAACGATTCAGGGAACACGCAGAACGTTTCAATTTACTTTGACAACGCGCCCTCGGACTGGCAGGTTCAGGGCGTGACACTGGCGCTTGAGCCCTATGAAAAAGGAAGGCAGACCTCGCTCCGGGTGAAGGCGACAAACCTTTCCTTCAGCGGAAACGTTAATCTCACGGCGCGGACAGCGAGCGAAACCTATTCGAGGGTAATAAAGGTGGAGCCCTCCGCCCAGGGAAAAGTGGAAGTGGGCGCTTCCGCGGGAGCGCAGGACGCGAACGGGAATATCCCCCTCAAGGTCACTGTCGCAAACAATTCCAATTCAACTGCAACGGGAATAATAAAGCTCTCGCTGCCAACCGGGTGGAACTGGAGCGGGAACAATTCGGTAAGCGTTGCGCCGGGGGAGAAGAAGGAAGTTTCCCTGACAGTTAAGCCCGCAGGAAACTTTACGGGAACCGAACAGATAGGAGTAAGTTTCGTTCCGAGCTCGGGCCAGCCTTCCTCAAGCTCTTCAGTGAAAGTAAATTCCTCGGTTCCGTTGTTTCCGAACGCGCTTTTTGGTTTGGCAGGAAACATGCTGGCATTCATAATAGGCGTGGTGGTCATTGCGGCGTTGATAGCGCTGGCATTGTTCAAGCTCACCCGCCAGTCCGGGCAGAAGGCGAAAACCATACTGCTCGTGCAGAAGAAAGTCAAAACGCCGGTGAAGAGGGGCAAGGCGAAAACAAGCGTTTATACCGTTGAAGGAAGCTTCAGGAACGCGCTGAAGGAGAGCAAATCAAAACCAATGATAGGCAACAGGAAGATTAAGGGTTATAAAACTCTCAAAAACGCGGGTGTCAAATGGCTCAAATTCGGGCAAGGCAGGCACGTCGCGATAGACGACGCCATAAAAAGGACCAAAGAGGCAATAACGAAGCCCAAGCCGGACTGAGAGCTGCCGCGATGCCTTTATATATATTACTCCTGAAGAATAATTAAGTGCGATTTTTCATCGTACACTCCGGTTTTGGGGCAAAACCGCGGAACCGGAATACGAAAGAAGCAGACCTTCTTTTGTTCAGGCTCAGGCTCGCGTGAATGCAAAAAAGGTTTGGTGAACAGGTTTGGGAGCAAAACACAAGCCGCGCTCGGGCTCATTGCAGTTTTACCCGAGAAAAAAGGCAAAAAAGGAAACTCCTGTGTTCGGTTCTTTCCCGAAAATCGATTCCGCGGAAGTGAAACCAGTCAACTTTTTCGGCTACAAGGCGGGAATGGTGCACGGAATTGCAAAAAACGAGTACAAGAAAAGCATAACCGCGGGAATGCAGCTGCAGGTTCCGATTACCGTAATAGAATGCCCCCCGCTGAAGGTTTTCGGGGTAAGGGCGTACGCAAAGGAAGGGAATTCGACGCACGCGCTCACTGACGTGATTTCGCAGAAAACCGAAAAGCACCTGGACAGGGAAATAAGGGGAATCGCGAAAAAGAAAAAAGAGCACTCGTTTTCGGAAATCGAAAGGCAGAAGGAAAAAATCCACGAATTAAGGTTATTGGTGCACACCCAGCCCTACGCAACGGGAATAGGGAAAAAGAAGCCCGCGGTCTCCGAACTCGCACTGGCGGGAAAGAGCATTGACAAGCAACTGGAATACGCGAAGCAGAAGCTCGGAAAGGAAATTTCCGTAAAGGAAGTTTTCGAATCAAACCAGTTCGTGGACGTGAAAGCGGTCACGACGGGAAAGGGAATGCAGGGGCCCGTGAAAAGGTTCGGCATAAAAACGCACAGGCCGAAGGCAAAGAAGCAGAGAGTTGTCGGAAGCATAGGACCGTGGAATCCCGCTACCGTAATGTGGACGGTTGCAAGGCCGGGGCAGATGGGGTACCATTCGAGGACGGAATTCAACAAGAAAATACTTGAAGTGGAAACCGAAGGAAAAAAATTCAATCCGAAGGAAGGATTCGAGCATTATGGAATGATAGCGAACGAAGCAATCCTTCTTGCGGGCTCGGTTCCGGGACCCGTGAAAAGGCTGATTGCGTTAAGGCATGCAACAAGGGTTCTTCCAAGCCACAGGTGGAACGTTTCTGAATTGCAGGTAAGCAAAAAGTGATTGAAATGAAAGGACAGGTTCTTGCATTGGACGGAAAGGCAATCCGGGAAATGGAATTGCCCGCGGTTTTTGAAACCGAATACGACCCGAAACTCATCAAGCGCGCCGTGCTTTCAATCCAGACGCAGAGATTACAGCCTAAGGGGCCGGACCCGAGGGCGGGAAGGAATTACACCGCGCAGTATTACGGCAACAGGCATCTGCCCGCCACAAGAAGGGGAATAAACATCGGAAGGGCAAGAAGGCCCAGGACAAGGAACAGAAGGGCGATTACGGCGGGGGACGTGAGGGGAATTTCCGGAGCATTGAAGGGGCCGAAGGCGCACCCCCCGAAGACGGAAGCCATAATCGCGGAAAAAATAAACAAGAAGGAAAAAATCCTCGCGACAAGAAGCGCGATTGCGGCAACCGCGAACCCCAAAATAGTTTCGAAGAGGGGGCACAGGATAAGCGAAGAAATGAGGTTTCCCATAATAGTGGAAGACAGGTTCGGGGAACTCGCAAAAACAAAGCAGGTAATGACGGCATTGAAGGAACTGAAAATATCCGCGGACCTCGAAAGGGCGAAGAACGCGAGGACAATCCGCGCGGGAAAGGGAAAGAAGCGCGGAAGAAAATACAAGAAAAGGAAAAGCGTCCTCATTGTTGTCGCGGGAAAGTCACAGGCGGAAAAGGCGGCGAGGAACATCGAGGGCGTGGATGTAACGAACGTGGGGGAACTCAACGCGGAAATGCTCGCGCCGGGAGCGGTTGCGGGAAGGCTCGTTGTGTGGACGGAAGGCGCAATAAAAGGCCTGGCTGAAAGGTTCGGGGGCGAAAGGCAATGAGGCGGCCGAAGGAGCTTGAATTGCACGACGTAATCGAGTATCCGTTGATTTCCGAAAAGGCGGTTGGGCTGATTGAAAGCCAGAACAAAGTGGTATTCATTGTCAACAAGAAAGCAACAAAGACGCTTGTAAGAAACGCAGTGGAAAAGCTTTACGCGGTAAAAGTGGATTCCATTCAAACGATTATTGACCAAAAGGGAAGGAAAAAGGCAATCGTGAAGCTGAATCCGAAATTCAGGGCATCGGATTTGGCCACAAAACTCGGAGTAATATGATTCCATGAATAATTATTGGCTGTGAAAAAATGGGAAGAAGGCTGAAGCACCAGAGGAAGGGAAAGGGGAGCCAGGTATTCCAGGCGACAAAGCGCGCCCTCGCGGACACTTCTTATCCCCAATTGTCATTGGAAAAGCGCATTGCGCAGGTACTCGAACTTGAAACCGACTGCGGAAGAAGCGGGGTGCTCGCAAAATTGCTTTACGAGGGCGGAAAAAGCCATTACATTATCGCAGCGGAAGGCCAGTATGTGGGGCAAACGATTGAAGAAGGAAAGGGAAGCG
>JBAZPA010000021.1:0-10945 GCA_041648435.1 archaeon | reverse complement strand
CTGAGCGATGCGGAAAAATTGAAGTGGCGGCGGACCAGAAATGGGTGAGGAACCGCAGAAGGCAAATGCGCTTCCGCGCCCTCCTTCCCGCTTCCCTCAAAAGCATCGAACCTTGGAACTACCGTTGCTTTCTTCCGAATCTGGCGGGTTCACTCCGAAGCCCAATCTCAGAGGACAGGAATTCAACAGGCAACGCAAGCGTTTCCCTTCCCGTGCCGGACCGCTTCCTGGCTTTCGGCCCCCGCATGAAGTGGGTTTCGGGTTACAGCTGACCACTGACCAGCCGGCCTAGCCGCCATAAAGGATTGGATTGCGAGGAATTAAATTAGTTTTCCCTTATGCTTCCGCGTATAATCGGGGCAAAATTTATTCCGAGAGAGGAGCAGAGGTTCTGCACCGCGAAGTCGTCGGAAACCAGCTTTGGGTTTTTTTCCCCGCTTTTGAAGTCCAATGCCAGTGCCACGATGCTTTTGTCGGCTTCGGATGCGCGCAGCTTTTTCTTCGCGCAAAGCGCTTCCACCTTTCCGAGGGATTCAGGCGAAGGCTCGCGCAACGAAAGCAAGCCGTTGCGCATGGCGTTTTCCGCAAGGTGCCTTGAGCGCAAATCCCTGAACTCCAGAAAGATTTTTTGCGTGACGAAGTATTCGGCGTTCGCGGAAAAATCGAATGCGAAATCGTTGAGCACTGCGCTTGAATCCAACACAACGCATTCCCTTTCGGCGCGCGGGGGAAATTCAGAAGAGCTTGGTTTGGCCTTCGCGGCAGGCATTGCTTTCACCAACCCCTTCCGTTTCCGGGCCCGCGCTTTCGGAATCCGCGCTTTCATAGCCTGAGAACGCGCCTTTCGTTGAATGCAATCCCGCAGCGCGCTTTTCCTTTGCGTGTTCGGCCCTGAATTTCTCGGATTCCGCGAGAATTTCCCTGACAGCCTTGCTGTCTTCCTTTTTTCCGGCCAGGAAGGCGATTTCCTCGGCGTCAAGCTCGAATTCAGCGCTGAAGCCCACCGCAAAATCTTTTTTTGAAAATGATTCAAGCAAATAAGGGAGGTCCTGCGAAATGAATTCGTGCGAGGAAGAGTGAATGCGCTTCCCGATTTTTTTCCCCAATTCCTTCTTGAAGGCGCGCAAGGAAGAGGACCTGCTCAGCTTTGAAAGTATTCCGGGAAACTTGTACATCACGAAATCCCGGCTCGTATCTTTTCTGCTCAGGGCGACGCCGGAAGTCATTAATTCGGAAGAATAGCGAAGCAGTTCCCATGCCTGCCTTCGCATTATCCTGCCCTTGAAGATGTTCGACCTGCTCAGTGCGTCGAACGCGTTTGCAACGTCCTCCGCGCTTGAATACTGCCTCGGAATGTTTTCCTCAATCCAGCGCTCAAGCAAATCATTGTCCGCTTCCGAGGAAAGGCGCGCGTTTCGCGCCTCTTCAACAGTTGAAGCCAGAAGAATCTGCCTCACTACTTTGAAAACGTTCTCCTGCCTTTCGCGGAAACCGAGTTCCTTAACGCTTTCCGCAGTGATTTTTCCTTCAAGGGAAAGGGTTTGCAGGTCGAGCAATGAGGAACGCAAATCTCCGCCGGAATTCCTTGCGAGTTCCTGCACGGCTTCAGGCTCGAATTCAATTCCTTCTGCGGAAAGTATTTCGCGCAGGCGCTTGCCGATGCTCAGGTAATTTATTTTCTTGAACTCAAGGCAGGTGCAGGATGAACGCAACGCAAGGAGCTTTTTTTCGGAATAAAAATCGTTTGCGGTAAGAATGATGGGGTTGCGGGCTTCCTTTATTACCGCGGAAACCGCGCCGGCGCCGCCGCGGTCGCTTGACTGCAGGCCGTCCACTTCATCAATCAGGACAAGGCGGAGGTTTCCCGCGAAGGAGGAATTCATTGCCGCGTTTCCCGCGAGCCTTTCAATGGCGTCCTTCGACCTCAGGTCGGAGGCGTTCATTTCAAACAATTGCCAGCCGTTCATTTTCGCGATTATGTAAGCGAGGCAGGTTTTGCCCGCGCCCGTCTGGCCGAACAAAAGCAGGGGCTTCTGGGGCTTTCCCTTCTCCCAATTGCCCGCCCACTCCAGCGCGGCCTTCAGTATTTCGGAATTGCCCACGAATTCCTCGGAAGAAGCGGGAAAGTATTTTTCAGTCCAAAGCAATTGCGATTGCGGCGCCATAAGCGAAAGGTGCTTGAAAGCGCTTTTAACGTTTTCCCCGCATTCTTGGTTAAGTGAAATCGGAATGCAGATAGGCCTTGTGGGAAAGCCGAGTTCGGGCAAAAGCAGCTTCTTCAGCGCCGCGACTTTGCTGGACGTGGCGATCGCGAGTTATCCTTTCACCACAATCGAGCCCAATCGCGGAATGGGGTTCGTTAGAACGAAGTGCGCGGACGAATTCTTCAACGTGCAGTGCAATCCGCGCTACGGAATGTGCCACAATCACACGCGCTACGTTCCCGTTGAATTGGTGGACGTCGCGGGCCTTGTGCCGGGAGCGCACGAGGGAAAAGGAAGGGGAAACCAGTTCCTGGACGATTTGCGCAAGGCGGACGCGCTGATTCACGTCGTGGACGCAAGCGGCTCCACAAACGAATTGGGCGAACCCGTTCCATTGGGAAGCCACGACCCCTGCAAAGACGTGAAATTCCTAGAGGATGAAATCGACTGGTGGTTTCAGGGAATACTGAAGAAGAACTGGCAGAAATTCGGGAAAGCGAGGGTGGACTCGCGCGAAAAGCGCGTTGCGGAAATGGGCCAGGCCATTTCGGGGCTCGGGGTGAGCGAGAAAACAATCGAGAGCGCGATGATGAAACTGAATTTGGCGGAAAAGCAGTTCCGCGAGTGGAGCGAGGAAGACATAATGCATTTCGCCACGAAGTTGAGGGAAATAAGCAAGCCGATTGTAATTGCGGCAAACAAGTGCGATTTGCCGGGGGCGGAAAAAAACATCCAGAGAATGCGCGGGGAGTTTCCCGAAAAGGGGATTGCGGCGTGCTCAGCGATTTCGGAACTGGCATTGAAGAAGGCATCAAAGACGGGCGCAGTGGAATACTGGCAGGGAAGCGAAGCTTTTGAGGAAAAAACCGAATTGGGGGAAAAGCAGAAAGCGGGGCTGGAATACATTAAGACGAACGTTCTCGCAAAATTCCATTCCACTGGAATACAGGAATGCCTCGAGGAAGCCGTTTTCGGCCAGCTCGGATTCATTGCGATTTTTCCCGGCGGAACCAAGAAGCTCACGGATTCCGAGGGAAGGGTGCTTCCGGACTGCTTCCTGATGCCCAAGGGAACGACGGCGCTGGACTTCGCCTTCAAACTGCACTCGGACATAGGAAACAATTTCATCAGGGCAATAGACGTGAAGACAAGGCAGATGGTGGGAAAGGACCACGAGCTGAAGGACGGCGACGTGATAGAGATAATTTTCAACAAGTGATGCTATGCCAAAACCTAGAAAGAGAACGGAAAACAGAACTGTGGTGAGGTTTGTTCTCCATAATGGAAAATACGTTTCGCCGGAGTCGTATTTCATAAGGACGGGAAAAATTCCGCCAGGAATGGACTCCAAAAAGGCAAAAATCCTTGGAACGAGGTTCCTGAGCAGGAAATGGTTCGACACCGCAAGCAATGGAAATCCGAGGCTTCCCCTGCCCACTTTTAGGCAGAGGATTCACGGCGGAACGCACTCGAAGGTCGGGCGGGCGGAAATTGAAAAGCAGGCGGGCTTTGCTCTGGGGGTTTTCGGAAGGCACCTTTCAAGAGCGGAAAAAGAAAGGGCAATGTTGAACGTGAAAAAAATGCTCACGAAAAGAATTCTCTCAATAGGCACTGTCATCAGGGAAAACACATTCAGAACTAATTTGACTGAAATGCGGAAATCGGGAAAGGAATTTTTCAATTATGTGAAGGCAAAACCCAATGCCGGGGAAATTTATCCGGCGCTCACTAAGGAAACAACCGGAAAAGTCTACTTTGCCAAGGGATGGAATTCCAAGGGAAACAAAGAGGAACGCACCGCGCCCATCCACGAAGTCATTCACATCCTGCAAAAAAACGGGATAATCAGGACTGCCGTTCCCTTCGCGCAGGCCGCGGACAGGCTTTATGGATTGGAAAATGGAATCCTGAAACCCGAAAAATTAATGCGCGCGCCCACGAGAGAGGAATTCGACAGGAAGCCGAAGACAGAAAAAAGATTCGGGGAAAAATTCCCGAATTATGAGAGCGAGCCCGACTGGGTTTACCAGGTAGGGGACAGGATAGGGCAATGGGCATACCTGAGCCTTCCAAAGGAAAAAAGGTGGGATTATCTGTATTTGAGGTGCATAGGAAGAAGCCATGCCGAGGCAATCAAAGGAACCGGGGGCAAGAAAGTATAAACCGAAAGGAACAATGTTTTTTAGAGTGAAAAAAATGAAGTTCAGTTCAGCGCAAAGCGCCATTGAGAAAGGAAGCGGCGAATTCTCGCTCCGCGGATGGGTTTACAGGAAGAGGCAGATAAGCGGAAAAATATTCATTGTGCTGCGCGACGCCACGGAAATACTGCAGTGTGTAGTGGAAAAGGAAAAGGTTTCCACAGAAGCGTGGCGGGAAGCCGAAAGGATTTCAATGGAAAGCAGCTTCACGGTTTCCGGAAAAATGCGGGAGGACAAGCGCGCGCCGAACGGATTCGAATTGGACGCGGACAAGCTGGAAATCGTGCATTTGGCGGAAAATTTTCCGATTGCAAAGGATTTGAGCGAAGAATTCATAATGGACATAAGGCATTTGTGGCTGCGCAGCAGGGAAATGAACAGCGTGCTGCGCGTGAAGGCCTCGCTGCTCAAAATCCTGCGCGATTTCTTAGAGAAGGAGAACTTCGTTGAATTTCAGGCGCCGAGCTTCGTTTCGGGAAGCGTGGAGGGCGGCGCGACCCTTTTCGAGGTCCCCTACTTCGGCAAGAAGGTTTACCTTACTCAGAGCGGGCAGTTCTACAACGAGGCGCTCATTACCTCGCTCGAAAGGGTTTACATTTTGCAGCCGAGCTTCCGCGCGGAAAAATCCAAGACACGGAGGCACGTCACGGAATTTTTGCATCTGGAGGCGGAAGCCGCATGGTTCGGATTGGACGACATAATAAAATTCGAGGAAAGAATGATTGAGTATGCGGTGCAGAAACTCGTGGAAAAAAACAGGAAGGAAATAATCGCATTGGGAAGGAATCCTGAGGACCTCGAAAAAATCACCGCGCCATTCAAGCGCTTCACTTATGAGGAAGTCCTTGAAAAGGCGAAAAGCAAGTTCAGGCACCTTCACTGGGGCTCGGATTTCGGGGAAAAAGAGGAGCGCGAGATAACGAAGGACTTCGACAAGCCGATTGTGGTGACGCATTACCCGAAAAGCCTGAAGCCGTTTTACCACAGGCAGGACCCCTCGAATCCCGAAGTGGTATTGTGCAACGACATTCTCGCGCCGGAAGGATACGGGGAAATAATAGGCTCTGGAGAGCGGATTTTCGACGAAAAGGAATTGGTGGAGAGAATCCGCGAGGCGAAGCTCGACCCCAAGAATTACGCGTGGTACATTGATTTGCGCAAGTACGGTTCGGTTCCGCACTCGGGATTCGGCCTGGGGGTGGAAAGGTTCCTCACATGGGTGTGCAAGCTCGAGCACATAAAGCAGACGATTCCGTTTCCGAGGACGATGAACAGGTATTATCCCTGAAGCCGGCAAAAAATTCGAACCGGTTTACGGCTTATTTTCCAGTTCGCCCTTCGCAAACTCCTTTGAAACCGCGAGCGAGAAAACGCGCGTCTTGCCGCGCTTGCCCTTCACTTGGGGAATCGCTTTCAGCAATCCGGATTCCGCGAGCTCCGAGGCGATTTCGCGGAAGCGCCTGTCGGTTATTTTCTTTTTGGAGCGTGAATTGAATTCCCTGAACAATTCCCCTGAATTCAGCCGGTCTTTTTCAACTAGGATTCCCACGAGGATTTTCTGGTTCTCGTCAAGGTGCTTTAGGAGCTTGCGGCCGGGGCTCGTTTCTATTTCGGAGAAAGCGGAGCGCAGGTGCTCCACCGAGACTTTTTCCGCGCCTTCCTTTTCCGCGGCCTTTCCGGCCTTCCAGAGGCACTCGATTCCGATTCTTGCGTCTCCCCCCAGCTTTGCGGCGTGCGCGGCCGCCAATGGAATCACGTCCTTTTCAAGCGAGCCCTCCGCGAATGCAAGCGAGCTCCGTTGGGAAAGTATGTCCTTCAATTGCTTCGGCGAATAACGCTCGAACACGATGCTCTGCTCCGCGAGGGAGCTTTTGACGCGCGGGTCAAGGTTGGCGGAAAGCGAGAAATCGTTTGAAATCGCAATCAGCCCGAAGTATGCCTTTCCGTATTCCGTGATGCGCAGCAAATCGTAAAGCAGTTTCGAGCCGTCGTTTCCGGAAAGCAACTGGTCAACTTCGTCCAATACAATGAAGGGGACGAATTTGCATTTCTTCATCCCCTCAAGGAGCTTCGTGTAGGTTTCGTCCGCGCCTATTCCGCGCCTCGGAACCGCGATTCCCAAAAAGTTGGTTATTGCGGCGAGCACGGACTGCCTTGAGCCGAACTCGAAGCAATTCAGGTAAATTGATTTCGCGCGCTGGGAGTGCTCCTCAAGCTCGCGCAGCACATAGCGCACTGTCGCGGTTTTTCCCGTGCCTGTCGAGCCGTAAACGAAGACATTTCTTGGGCGCAGGCCGGAAAGGACGGGCTTGAAGGCGTAAACCAGCTCGCTTATCTGGGGCTCGCGGTGGGGGAGCCTTTCGGGCAGGTATTCGGGGTAAAGGCTGCGCTCGTCATTGAACAGGGGCCTGCTTTCTTCGCCGGAAGAGAATATGTTTGATTTGGGCATGCAATGTAATGCGCATTACCCGAATAAAAAAACTTGCAATCCGGAGCGGGAAACGAACCAGGATTCGTCGGAAGAGAATGCAAGGCGAATGATACATAATGAGTGGATTTTTGCTCTTCCAAAACTGATAAGTTCCGGGTTTCGCAATTGGTTTCCAAAAAAAGGATTTCTTTTGAGGCGGAAAAAGCTGGATTCACCCCCAGCCCTCCTTTTTTCTTCTTTTTGCATTCCAGTACTGCAGTGGTTGATTGGCGGGAATGGAAAAGCCTTTGCTGGGATTCATTATTGCGATTTTGATAGTTGCGGCAGTTGGCGCGGTGATAATGTTTGCAATGGCAAACGCCGAGAAATCCAAGGACGCAGGCAAGGCACTGAAGGAAGCGTATTCCGCGATTGACAAAAACACAAACCTCAAGGAATCCGGGGGAAAAACTTTTGAAAGGGCTTATTTTCGGGACGGCGGGAATTCCGCTGAGCTCGCACGCAAATGACTCGATTTCGGGAATTGCAAGGCTGCACGAATTGGGCCTCGAAGCAATGGAAATGGAATTCGTGCACGGCGTCAAAATGGGCGTTGAAACCGCGCGATTGGTCGGAAAGGCGGCGGAGGAAAAAG
Organism: archaeon; assembly: GCA_041648435.1. Lineage (GTDB taxonomy): Archaea > Iainarchaeota > Iainarchaeia > Iainarchaeales > JBAZPA01 > JBAZPA01. The sequence continues at coordinate 3,478 of JBAZPA010000021.1, read as the reverse complement.
GAATTTCTTTGAGCGTTCACGCGCCATATTACATTAACCTTAATTCGGAAGAAAAGGAAAAGCGCGCGGCGAGCGCCAAAAGAATCCTTGATTCCGCGCGAATCGCAAACGAGGCGGGAGCGAAGGCGGTTGCGGTTCATCCGGGATTTTACCAGAAAACCTCTCCGGCGCAGGCGTACGAAACCGTGAAAGCCGAGCTTGAGGAAATATGCGCCGTGCTCAAAAAGGGGGGCAATGGAATAAAAGTGGGGCTCGAGACAACGGGAAAGCCCACGCAATTCGGAAGCATTTCCGAAATACTGCGGTTGAGCGGCGAAGTGAAGGGAATCTGGCCCTACCCTGATTTCGCGCACATCCACGCGCGGGGAAACGGTTGTTTGAAAACCAAAAGGGATTTTGAGAAAGTGCTTGAGGAAATGGAATCGCACTCGAAAAAGTATCTGCAGGAACTTCACTGCCACGCCTCGGGAATAAATTATTCCGCTAAGGGAGAGAGGAACCACCTTGTGCTGGAAAGCAGGGAAAATGACTTCGATTACAAACTGATGCTTGAGGCGCTGAAGGAATTCGGGGCGAACGGGGTAGTTATATGCGAGAGCCCCAGCATAGAGAAGGACGCGCTGCTGATGCAGGAATACTGGAAGGCGATTGCCTGATGCGAAAATTCGGCTGCTCATTAAAGCGCAACCAATTTAAATCGGTTCAATGAAAATGATTTGCATGGACGAACTCGTTCTCTCAAAGGAGGACTTCAAGGCGTTTTCCTCGGACACGAGGGTGAAGATTGCCAAACTGCTGAAGGAAAGGAATTACACGCTCAGCGAATTGTCAAAAAAGCTGGGAATGGCCTCCCCGACAGTGAAAACTCATCTGGACAAGCTCGCCGGCGCCAGCATCGTGGAACAGCGCGACGAGGGAAGGAAATGGAAGTATTATTCTTTGACGAGAAAGGGGAGGAAGATTCTCGAGCCGGAAGCGAGGCCAATGATAATGCTTGTGATAGGGGTGGCCGCAGTGCTTCTGGTGGGAACCATTTTCATGCTCTCGCAGTCAATGCAGTTCGCTGGAATCGGGTTTCAAAGCACTGGCGGGACAAGCATGAAAACGTCCTCGCAGGCAACCGAAGTCGTGACGGGGGCCCCTCCGCTAGCGGACAACACGGCTGCGCAAGTCACTGAAAAAGCGCAGAACACCGATATAGGGCTGATATTCCTCGCGATACTCCTCGCGTTCATTCTCGGTTACTTCGTGGCAAGGGAAAGAACGGGCCGCGGCAAACAGTGGTAAGGCGAAAGCCGAAAAACGAAAGCCTTTTTCTTTTCACGGAAACCGCATTAATTCAAATGAACTCGCGCGGATTCGTTTCATTGCTCGTTCTGGCAATGCTTGCCATTCCCTTCCTTCATGCGGCGGGGCTTTCGGATTCACTTCGGCGGCAGTCCGGGCAGGCGATTGTGCGCGAAACAGAAATGGAAAAAGCCGTTGCATTGCGCTCCGAACTCGAGGAAAACACGGACTTCATAATTCAGAGCGCATTGCTTGAGGAAGCCCTGAAGCAGGCGGAACCCGAAGAAGCGCGGCGTGAAATAAGCGCAAGGCTGATGCGGTACTATGAAACTGAAAGCGGCGAGCGCGGAAACGAAATCGGTTTATTCAATTCGCGCTTTGCGGGAAGCAATTACTCGCTTTTGCTTTCGGAGCAGAATCCAGAGGAACTTTCGCGCGAGGACATTGAAAGCGAAAGCATTGTGACAATGAACCGGCTTCCCAACGGAACCATTGAAGCGGAATTCTTTTTCACGGGCGGAAGCCTGAGGGAAATGCAGGCGTTCGCGGTAATAAGCGAGGGAAAAACGAGAATGGTTTTCGTCATTCCGAGGAATTATGCTTCAAGGGCTGTTGCGGTGGTTCCTTGAAGCAAAGCGGGCAGGCCTCTCTTGAGGCGATGATTGCGTTTGCGGGAATCGCGATGTTTATTGCATTGATATCGCAGGGAATTTCGGCTTTCTCGGAAAAAGCCCTTGAAGCGCGCGAAAGCATTGAAGGAAGCGCGACGGCATTGAAGTGCGCGGCAATCCTCAATGAAATGCATTCAACTGGAGCGTTGCTTGAAAAGGAAAGCGCGGAATGCGTGGTTGAAAACGGGTTCGTGAAGGCGAGCAACGGAAAGGGAAATGGAATGCGGCTGGTTGGAAGCGCAAAAATGACCGAGTCCAAAAACGGCTCCCAAATCGAAATGGAGGGAACAATCCATTATGAATGAAAAGGGATTCGGAATCGGGGCGGACCTGATTGTTGCCGCAATAATAATTTTGTGCGCCTCCGCCCTCGCATTGCAGAGAACCGCGGTTTTGGCCGAAAGCGCCGCAATGGAATTCAGGCATGACGCATTGCTTGAAAAAACGCTTGCGATTTCAAGCGCGCTTGTCCTTGAAAGGGACGAAAACTTTTCCGTTCTGGGAAGCGCCTGGAGGGACGCGGAAAAAAGGAGGATTGCCGCGAAAACCATTGACAGGGAACTGCTTTACTCAATGCCTGAAAGCGGAGAGCCGCTGCTCGGCCTTGAAAAACTGGAAATAACCGCGGACGGCAAAACTGTTGCGTCTTACGGCAAAGAAAAATCCGGGAATTGCGTTGCAGTGAAGAGGCTTGTTACAGAATCCGTTTCGGGAAACCCGATTGAACTGGTTGTGAGGGGCTGCGATTGAGCAGGGGTTTCTGGCTGAGCCTCGAGGCAGGAATAATGCTCTGCCTTCTCGGAATCGCCCTCGCTTCAGTCAGGGTTCAACCGGAAGCGCAAAGCGAAAGGCTCGTGATTGAAATAAAGGAATCGGATTTGCTCGGAATCTGGACGAAAAGGCATTACATTGAAACCCAAAAAATGCTTCTTGAGGCAAAGGGCGCGTTTCCGGAAAGCTTCGTTGAAATCGAATCAGGCCATGAAAAGGTTTCGTGCTGCGGAATCCGCAATGCAAAAAGCGGAAAAGGCGTTATTGCAATGATGGCAATAATTGCGACGCAAAGGGGAAACGAAAAAGTGGTTCTAAGCGTATTCCAATGAAACCCCGTAGGCTGTTTTTGAAACGGTTATCCCGAATTCGTTTTCAAAGGAGCGGCTTTCAAGGTAAGCGCTTTGCGGAATTGGCGCAATAATGGGGCTGGAAAGCTTTCTTTTTCCGTAGGATGGCATAATGGAAAAGTTTCCGCCGGAAGCCGAGACGAGCCATTCCCCCGCGGGCCTTGCGCGCAGGGAAATAACCGTTCCATTGTCGAGAACCATTGCCTCGGAAACCGCGGATTCGAGCGAAACCGAAAACGATTTCGCGGCAAGAGAGTCAAGCGCAAAGGAAATCGATTCCGAGAGGCCGGATGCGGCGGGAAGCACGAGCAGGACTATCGCCAGGAATGCCGAGGAAACCAGCATGTACTCGATGCTCGCCTGTCCACTTGAATTCGCGGCCAACGGCTTTTCGCCTCA